>JAQGJY010000139.1 GCA_028290325.1 Tardiphaga sp. | reverse complement strand
CGACCCAGCCTTGGGCTATGCTCGTCTCGGTTCCTCGCCAACACGATGCCCTCCCCCCAGCCCCGGCTGATGAAATTCCTGCCTACGATGGGCCGCTAGGCCTGATAGGCGCGCGGGCCTGTCTGCTGGTGCTGCTGGCGCTCGTGCTGGCGCCGTTGCAACTGTCCAACTGGGCGCAGATGCGCCATGGGATTGGCATCGCCGGCCCGACGCAGCGCGAGGCGAAGCCGGCGTCGCGGCGCTCAACGTCGTGCTCGGCGTCTGGCGGCCGCGACTGACGCGGCGGCGAGCGCAACAGCCCGCCGCTTAGGCCGTGAGCCCGCGCGACGAGATCAGGGCGTCGCGTTCGTCACCTCTCCCGATAGGAGAGGTCGGATTGAGCGCAGCGCAATCCGGGGGAGCGGTTACAATCGATCGAGAGGGGCGTACCCCCTCGCCCCGACCCTCTCCCATGGGGAGAGGGAGCACGCTGCCGTTGCTGGGACGCTCAGTTATCCAAAAAGCTGCGCAGTTTGCGCGAGCGCGACGGATGCTTCAGCTTGCGCAGCGCCTTGGCCTCGATCTGACGAATACGTTCGCGCGTCACCGAGAACTGCTGGCCGACTTCCTCCAGCGTGTGGTCGGTGTTCATGCCGATGCCGAAGCGCATTCGCAGCACGCGCTCCTCGCGCGGCGTCAGCGATGCCAGAACCCGCGTCGTGGTCTCGCGCAGATTCGACTGGATCGCGGCGTCGATCGGCAGGATCGCGTTCTTGTCCTCGATGAAATCACCGAGATGCGAATCCTCCTCGTCACCGACCGGGGTTTCGAGCGACAGCGGCTCCTTGGCGATCTTGAGAACCTTGCGCACCTTCTCCAGCGGCATGCCGAGCTTCTCGGCCAGCTCCTCGGGCGTCGGTTCGCGGCCGATCTCGTTCAACATCTGCCGCGAGGTGCGGACGATCTTGTTGATGGTCTCGATCATGTGCACGGGGATTCGAATCGTGCGCGCCTGATCCGCGATCGAGCGGGTGATGGCCTGACGAATCCACCACGTCGCATAGGTCGAGAATTTGTAGCCGCGGCGATATTCGAACTTATCGACCGCCTTCATCAGGCCGATATTGCCTTCCTGAATCAGATCGAGGAATTGCAGTCCGCGATTGGTGTATTTCTTCGCGATCGAGATCACCAGCCGCAGATTGGCCTCGACCATTTCCTTCTTGGCCTGGCGCGCCTCGCGCTCGCCCTTCTGTACGCCGTGGACGATCTTGCGGAATTCGCCGATCTCGAGCCCGGTGAGGCCGGCGAGCTGCTGGATCTCGTGGCGCAGTTCCTTGATGCGGTCCTTCTCGTGCGCGACGAAATTCTTCCAGCCCTTGGCCGACAGTTTCGAGACCCGGTTGAGCCAGCGCGGATCGAGCTCGGAGCCCTGATAGTTGCGCAGGAAGTCCTCGCGCGCGACGCCGTGGCTGTCGCCGAGCCGCAGCAGCCGGCCCTCGAACGACACCAGCCGCTTGTTGATGTCGTAGAGCTGCTCGACCAGCGAATCGATGCGCGCCTGATTGAGCCGCAGCGACTTCACCTCGACGACGATTTCGTCCTTGAGCTTCTTGTACTTGCGCTCCTGATGCGGCGACAGCGACGGCCCCTGCGAGCTGCTCTCGAGCTGGTTGGCGATATCCTGCTCTTGCAGCTTGCGCAGCTTCTTGTAGCTGTCGGCGATCTTGTCGAAGGTCTCGACGACCTTCGGCTTCAGCTCGGCCTCGATGGCGGCGAGCGACATCTGGTTCTCGAACTCGTCGTCGTCCAAGTCGCCTTCGGAGGCGGGTTCGGACGCGGTGTCACCGGCTGGCGCCGCCGCCGGCGCGCCGCGCTGCCCGGCGGGCCGGAACGGCGTCGCGGATGCGGGCGCGGACGGTGGTGCGGCGACCTCGCCCTCGGCGGCCACCGGGCCGGCGATCATCGCCGGGTTCATGTTGGCCTTGGCGTCGGGGCCGGCATAGGTGGCTTCGAGATCGATGATGTCGCGAAGGAAGATCTTGCCTTCGTTCAATTCGTCGCGCCAGATGATGATGGCCTGGAAGGTCAGCGGGCTTTCGCACAATCCGGCGATCATCGCCTCGCGGCCGGCCTCGATGCGCTTGGCGATGGCGATTTCGCCCTCGCGCGACAGCAGCTCGACGGTGCCCATCTCGCGCAGATACATGCGGACGGGATCGTCGGTGCGCTCGCCGGGCTCGGATTTCTTGACCTCGGTGACGGCCTTCTGCGTGACCTCGACCAGCTCGTTGTCGGTCTCGTCGTCGGCCTCTTCCTTGGTCTCCTCCTCGCCGTCGGAATCCTCGTTCTCGGACACGTTGATGCCCATGTCGGAGAGCATCGACATGATGTCTTCGATCTGTTCCGGCGAGGTGGTGTCGGAGGGCAGCACGTCGTTGAGCTGATCGAAGGTCACGAAGCCGCGCTTCTTGGCCTGCTTGATCATCTTCTTGACGGCGGCGTCGGACAGATCGAGCAACGGCGACGGGGCGTCGGGGCCATCCTTTTCGGGCGCGTCCGCTGCCTTGTCGTCTTTTTCCTTGTCTTTGACTTGCAGCGTCTTTGCCTTGCTGGCCATTCAATCGCTCCTGACACGCGCGCGGCGAAGTGTGGTCGCGCGCCGAATACTCAAAACCGTTTCGACGCAGAAAGGGCGGCGCAGACCTGTCGCCACCCCGTCCCCTTCGAATCGCAGTTGATGTCTAATAGCTTGTAGGCCGTTAAGCCCCGATTAACCCTGTTTCTGCCGCCTCACCAACGGTTTGGCGAGTCTTTTTCATCGGTTTCAGCGGCAATGCCGGTAAAATCTGCCGGATCACACGCTTCTCACGGACCGCCCGGACGAGTCGCCAAATCCCTCGATCAGCGCCTCGATGCCGTCCACTTCAGCCAGACGGGCCTTGACGTCGCGCAGCCAGCCGAGGTTCTGCTCGGTGGCGTCGGCGCCCAACGCGGCCTCCGCATCCTTCAGTTCTCTAAGTAAGGAGTGCCATTGGCGATGCAAGGATACCAGCTGATGCCAGGTGGACAAAACGTCCTCGCGCGCCGCGCCGGGTTGCGCGCCCCACACGTCCTTGGTTGTGATGGCGAGGTCAAGCCGTTGCAGCGGCTCGGCTAATCCGCCTTTGGCCAGATCGGACCGAATGCTGGCGGCAGCTTCGTCGGGGGCCTCGCCATGGTGCCGGTCGTGGGCGAAGGCGGCGATGATGCCGGCGCGCAGGCGAATCGCCTCGGGATGCGCCAGCTCCAAGGCGGCAACCTCCTCCAGATGCTCGTGCAGCAACCAGGGGTGATTGAGCAGCGATTGCAGGATCAGCGCCTCGCGCCGCGACAGCATGCTGCGCTGGCCGCGCATGATCGAACTGGTGGCCAGCTGCGGGCTCGCGACCTGATAGGGCGCGCGGTTGATCGTCAGGGTCCCGGTCGGCGCCGGCCGCCCGCCGCCGCGCCCCGGCTGACCCGGCTGGAACGGGCGCTGGCCGAATCCCTGTGGGTAACCGCCGCGTCCGCCGCCGAAATTGCCGCCATAGCCGCCCGGCCGGCCCCGGATCGCGCCGCCGGCAGGCGCGAACGCCGCCCGCAAACGCTCCGCCAGATCCTGCCGATAATAGCGCTTCACGGTGTCGTCGCGGATGCCGTTGGCCAGCTCATTGATACGGGCTTCCAAAGCGGCGCGGCGCTCCGGCGTGGCGAAGTCGCCGCCGGCGATCTCTCGCGACCAGATCAGATCGGCTAGGCCGCGCGCGCCCTTGATGACCTCCTCGATTGCGCCCCGCCCGCCGGAGCGCGCCAGATCGTCGGGATCCTGTCCCTCGGGCAGCATCGCGAATTTCAGGCTCTTGCCGGGCAACAGATGCGGCAGCGCCATCTCGGCTGCACGATAGGCCGCTTTCTGACCGGCTTTGTCGCCATCGAAACAAAGCACCGGCTCGTCCGACATCTTCCACAGCAGCGCGAGCTGGGCCTCGGTCAGCGCGGTGCCCAACGGCGCGACGCTGGCCGGAAAGCCGGCGCCGACCATCGCGATGACATCGACATAGCCTTCGACGACGACCACGGCGGCATTGGTCGCCTGCGCGGTCTGCGGCGCGCGGCCGGCGTCATGCACGGCCTTGCGCGCGGCCGCCTGATTGTAGAGGTTGTCACCCTTGTGAAACAGCGGGGTTTCCGGCGAATTCAGGTATTTCGCGGCGACATCCTTGTCGAGCGCCCGGCCGCCGAATGCGATCACCCGGCCGCGGATGTCCGTGATCGGAAACATCACGCGGTCGCGAAATTTGTCGTAGGGCACCGGGATATCGTCGCCGCCGACCAGCAATCCGGCCTCGATCATGTCGGACACCGGGATGCCGGCCGCGCCCAGATGCTCCTTGAGCGCGAACCGCTCGCCCGGCGCATAACCGATGCGGAACTGCAATTGCGTGGCCGGCGAAAGCCCGCGATCGGCCAGATAGCCCCGGCCCCGCGCGCCGGTGCGCCCGGCCAACGTGTCGGCAAAGAACGTCGCCGCCATATCCATCACATCGTAGAGCGTCTTGCGGCGCTGCTCGTGCCGCGCGGCGTCGGGCGTCGCGGCCGGCAAGGCGACGCCGGCCATCGCGGCGACGCGCTCGACCGCCTCGGGGAACGGCACGCCCTCGGTCTGCATGATGAAATCGAAGATGTTGCCGTTCTTGCCGGAGGAGAAGTCGAACCAGGCCATTTTCTCGTCATTGACGAAGAAGGACGGCGATTTCTCCTGCTGGAACGGCGACAGACCCTTCCACTCGCGGCCGGCTTTCTTCAACTTCACGCGCCGGCCGACGACCTCCGAACAGGGAAGCCGCTCGCGCAGATCTTCGAGAAATTGAGGCGTGAACCGCATGGTGCAGTGGATATAGGAATTTCCCCGTCAGGAACGAAGAGTTCGAGTTGTCCAAAGCAATTCACAGGGACATATCGGATTTGATTTGCAAGTTTTTCTGAGGACGAGGCCTTCTTTTCCCTCCCCCTAGCGCAGCCCTTGCTGCGCGCGGTGGGGAGGGTGGCGGCCCGAAGGGCCGTCGGGTGGGGGCGAGATGGCAAATGAAAATGCCCGGGCACTACGCAAGCGTCTGACACCACAGGAGACAAAGCTTTGGGTCAGACTGAGGCAGCTTAAAACGCTCGGTTTCCGAGTGCGGCGGCAAGCGCCGATCGGGCCATACATTGTCGATTTCGTTCTGTTCGGTCAAAAACTTATCATCGAAGTGGATGGCGGTCAGCACGGTATGCCGTTAGGTGCCGAGGCTGATGCAATCAGGGATAACAACCTGCGCTCGCAAGGATATCGAATCCTTCGCTATTGGAACGTCGATATCGATCGCAATTTAGACGGTGTCATGGAAAGCATTCTGGGCGAGTTGCCCCCACCCGACGGCCCTTCGGGCCGCCACCCTCCCCACAAGGGGGAGGGATAACAAGCAACCCTTGGATCATCATCGCGCCTCATCTAGCATGATCGCCGAACCGACCCGACGCAATGCGCGGCAGCCCATCAATTGGCCAGTTGTAGATGTAGGTCCACGCCTCGTGAGTGATGCCGTCGGCGCACTGGTGGACCGCATCATAACTGTCGCGTTCACG
>JAQGJY010000344.1 GCA_028290325.1 Tardiphaga sp. | reverse complement strand
CGGATCTGTTGCGGCCTGGATCGCGGATCCGCAGACGCTCAAGCCTGGCAACAACATGCCGATGGTGCCGATGAGCAGCGATGAGCTGCGCCAGTTGTCGGCCTACATGATGAGCCTGAAATGAATCCGCGTCCCGACGATTTTCAATTGATCGATGAGATCGCCGGATCGGCCGAGATCTCTAGGCTGACGACGACGTGGTCCAACCCATCGGGCTTCTGGGCCCGATTGTCCAATGTTGACCATAAGATCATCGGCCGGCGCTATATCATCACGGCCTTCGTGTTCCTGGCACTCGGCGGCCTGCTATCGCTGGCGATGCGGCTACAGCTTTCGCAGCCCGAAGCGCGTTTCATCAGCGCCGACCGCTACAACCAGCTTTTCACCATGCACGGATCGAACATGATGTTTTTGTTCGCGGTGCCGGTCATGGAAGCGATGGCGGTTTTCCTGGTGCCGCTCATGGTCGGCACACGCAACATCGCATTTCCGCGCTTGAACGCCTTCTCGTATTGGCTGTTCGTCGCCGGAGGACTTTTGCTCTGGGGCGCGTTCCTCATCGATATGGGGCCGGATGTCGGATGGTTCGCCTATGTGCCGCTGTCCGGCCCGCAATACGCGTCGGGAAAGCGCGCCGACATCTGGGCGCAGATGATCACCTTCACCGAAATCTCGGCGCTATGCGTGGCCGTCGAAATCGTGGTGACCGTGTTCAAGCAGCGCGCGCCCGGCATGTCGCTCGATCGCATTCCGCTGTTCGTTTGGTCGATGGTGGTGACCGCGTTCCTGATCATCTTGGCGATGCCGGCGATCATGGTGGCGAGCACGGCGCTGATCCTCGACCGTCTGGTGGGGACACACTTCTTCAATCCGGCGCAGGGCGGTGACGTGCTGCTGTGGCAGCATTTATTCTGGTTCTTCGGCCATCCCGAAGTCTACATCATCTTCTTGCCGGCGGTCGGCATGGTCTCGACGATCGTCGCGACGTTCGCGCGGCGACCGGTGTTCGGCTATCTCGGCATGGTGGCGGCCTTGATCGCGACCGGCATGTTGGCGTTCGGACTCTGGGTGCATCACATGTTCGTCGCCGGCCTGCCGCGGCTCGGCGAGAGCTTTTTCACGGCATCAAGCATGGCAATCGCGGTGCCGGCCGGCATCCAGATTTTCTGCTGGCTCGCGACTTTGTGGGACGGCCGCCCGGTATTCAAGACGCCGCTCTTGTTTGTCATCGGTTTCATCGTGACCTTCGTGATGGGCGGACTGACCGGTGTGATGGTGGCCTCGGTGCCGTTCGATACGCAGGTGCACGACACCTACTTCGTCGTGGCGCACTTCCATTATGTGTTGATCGGCGGCGCCGTCTTTCCCCTGCTCGGCGCTGTGTACTACTGGTTTCCGAAAATCACCGGGCGGATGATGAGCGAACGTCTCGGCCGGGTCGTGTTCTGGCTGGTCTTCGTCGGCTTCCATATGACGTTCTTCCCGATGCATATTCTCGGCGTGATGGGAATGCCGCGGCGTGTCTATACCTATCAGCCGGAGCTACCGTGGGCGGCGCTGAACCTGTTCGTCAGCTTGAGCTCCGTTGTCCTGGCCCTCGGCTTCCTGGTCTTCTTCATCGACGTCATCCGCAGCGCGCGATCCGGGGCACCGGCGGGTCCTAATCCGTGGCAGGCGTTTTCACTGGAATGGGCGACGGCTTCGCCACCGCCGCCCTACAACTTCGTCCATATCCCGGTGGTCGAGAGCCGCGAGCCGCTCTGGATGCAGCGCGATCATTTTCCTGTCGCGGAAGGGGTCCGCTTCGACCGCCGTGAGCTCATCGTTAGCGGCGTCGTCGCGGCCGAGCCGCAGGCGCGGGAATCGTCTGTCGGACACTCGATCTGGCCGTTCTGGGCGGCAGTGACGACCTCCATCATGCTGGTGTGGTCGATCTTCTCGCCGTGGGCGGTGGTGTGGGGATCGATCCCGGTCGCGATCACGTTGATTGGTTGGTTCTGGCCCAAAGGAACGCCTGAGGACGAAGCATGAAAGCCGTCGTGACCGTCGATGTCGCCGACCTCCCGTTGCACGGCTCGGGCTCCAAGAGCCCGTCCTGGTGGGGGACCGCCGCCTTCATGCTCATCGAAGGGACCGGCTTCGCGCTCGCTCTCGTCGTCTATTTTTATCTGATGAGCGTCGCGCCGACCTGGCCGCTCGAGGCGAAGCTGCCGGACCTCCTACCCGGCACCGTGCTCACGCTCATCTTGTTGGCGAGTCTTCTGCCCAACATCTGGGTCGCCCGCGCGGCCAAGCGCAACGACCTCCGCAAGGTGCGGATCGGCCTCATCCTGATGACGGTCGCCGGCATCGCGCCGCTGGCGGTGCGCCCGTTTGAGTTTGCCGCCATGCATATCAAATGGGATGGCAACGCCTATGGATCGGTAACCTGGCTGCTGCTGGGTTTGCATACGACCCACCTGGTCACCGACCTGATCGAAACCATCGTGCTCAGCTGCCTGATGTTCACACGGCATGGCGACAATCCACGGCGCTATGGTGATGTGCAGGACAACGCGATGTACTGGAATTTCGTGGTGCTGACGTGGCTTCCGATCTACGTCAGCCTGTACTGGGTGCCGAGATTATGACTCGTCTGGGCCGCACAATCGGCTGGTGGGGCGCGCCGTCGGCATGGGCGTTGAACACCCAGTTCGGCCAGACGATGCCTTATGCCGATTGTGTAACGCGGCATCCATGGAGCGGCGCAGCGACCTGCGTCACGCTGGCGGTGGCCATTGTCGCGGCGGGCTGGTCCGCGCGAGCCGGGCAGCAATTGTCAGGCACGCAACGTTTCGTTGCCTGGTCGGGAAGCGCCATCAGTTCGATTGTCTCATTCGCGATTCTGCTCCAGGGAATCGCCACGCTCATGGTTGACCCATGTCTGCGCTGAAGATCACGTTGTTGGCTATGTGGCTCGGACTTGGCGAGGCGAGCGCGCACGGCCTCAACGACGACACCGGCGGCCCCGAATGGACATTCGATCCCTGGGTCGTCACCCCGCTCGCGGTGTTTGGTTTGCTTTACGCGATCGGTATCGTGAAATTATCGAGGCAGTCGGGCCGGGGCCGGACGAAATTCGCGGGTCGGGTGGCCCTGGGGTTGACCGGCGGGGCGACGCTGGCGGCGGCGCTGATGTCGCCGCTGCACTGGCTCGGTGAGCACATCTTTACCTTCCATATGATCGAGCATGAGATCGTGATGGCTGTCTCGGCGCCGCTGCTGGTGGCCGCGCGGCCTCTGGCAACCGTGATGTGGGGCCTTCCACACCACGCGCGGCGTCTGGTCGGCACCGGACTGGCGGCGCGGACGATGCGGATGGCGTGGGAATGGCTGACGCGCGGCACCAGTGCCAGCATTTTGCACGCCGTCGCGATCTGGGGCTGGCATGTGCCCGGCCTGTTCGATGCCGCCGTCACCGACGTCGCGCTGCACCGCCTGCAACACTTCAGCTTCTTCATCACCGCCGTGTTGTTCTGGTGGTCCGTGCTGTGGCGAAGCAGCCGCGGCGCGGCGGCGTGGTATATTTTCGTGACAATGATGCACACGGGCATTCTCGGCGCGCTGATGGCACTGGCCCCGCGCGTGCTCTACACGGCGCAGACCCAAGCGGCGCGGTCGTGGGGGCTGACGCCGCTGGAAGACCAGCAACTCGCTGGCATCGTGATGTGGATTCCGGCCGGCACGATCTACGCCGGCGCGGCGCTGACAATGGCCGCGCTGTGGGTCGCGCGTTCCGGCCAGCCGTCCGGGGAGATGCAACGTGCGCGGCCGTGATCGTTACCGAGCCATCTTGATCGCTGCCGCCGTTGTCCTCGCCGGCGCCGGGACGGCGGCCGTCGTTGTCTCCGGTCAGCAGCAACAGAGCGATGTCGCATTGGCGTTGACCGGCGGTGATGCGTCGCGGGCGCCGCCTTTGCTGCGCCGTTACGGCTGCGCCGGGTGCCACACCATTCCCGGCATCCCCGGAGCGGACGGCCAGGTCGGTGCGCCGCTACGTGACATGCGCAGCCGCGTCTATGTCGGCGGCGTGCTGCCGAACAATGCCGACAATCTCATCAAATGGATTGTTTCGCCCACGACGTTCAATCCGAAATCAGCCATGCCGCGCACCGGCGTCTCGGAAAGCGAAGCGCGGGACATCGCAGCCTATCTCTATGCCCAGTGACACGCTTCACGGTTGCGGTGTCGCGCGCGGCGGCAGCGACTTGATATAACTTGCAATCGCCTCGCGATCCGATTGCGGCAGCGTGGCAAGATTGGTCACGACATCCAGCATCGATGATCCGACACGGCCGTGCTCCACGGTCATGCCGTTAGTCAGCATTTTCGCGATGTCGGCCTCCGACCAATGCCCGATGCGGGCCGGCGTAATGTTCGGCACGAAGCCAACGCCCTCGGGATCCGGGCCGCCCGCGTATCGCGCGTCGGGCTTGATGGCGCCGAGCGAATTGCGCGTCGAATGACATTCGCCACAATGCGCCAGTGCCTCGACGAGATAGGCGCCGCGGTCGCGCACCGCGTCGCCTGTCGGCGGCGGCACCGAGCCGCTCGCCTTGAAGAACAGCAACTTCCAGAAACCGACAAAGCGGCGGACCGTGAAGATAAGCGAGATATCATGCGGCGGCGCCTTGCCGGACACCGGCGGCAAGGTCCGCAGATAGGCCGCCAGATCCCTGATGTCGCGCGGCGTCATTCCGGCATAGGTCGTATAAGGAAACGCGGGGTAATAGTGTGCCCCCTGCGGAGAGACGCCGCCTACCAGGGCATTGCCAAGCTGCACCGTCGTCCAGGTGCCGATCCCGTCATTCTTGTCGGTCGAGATGTTCGGAACTCGGAACGTGCCAAACGGCGACGCGATGGCAAGGCCGCCGCCTAAGCGCAAGCGGTCGCCCTGCCCCGGCCGCGCGTGACAGGATGCGCAATCCGCTGCCGCGAAAACCAGTCGGCCTCGATCCGGGTCACCATCGCCTTGCAGACGACGATCATCCGCCGCGAATGGCAGCGTAGGTGCCGTCAACCACCATGCCAGTCCCGCCGCGGCAACAATCAGCAGCAGAAGAGGGATCAAAATTCGGACCCGGAACATGGTGACACCGATGCGAGGTTTGGATGGGCCGCGTCATCGTCTATCGGTATTTTTCCGGCAGGGCGATGTCGTCAAACCGTTCCGCCAACTCGTGCAGCGCGGAACGCATCAACGGTCCTTCCATCGCGGCGCCGTGACCGGTCACGACGATCTCCGGTTCAAGCCGCGCCAACGTCTGCACCGAGCGTTTGGCATTCACCCAGTCCGGCGTGAAATAGGCCGGCGGGCCATGAAGTTCGGCGGCCTGCGTAATCGCCGCGTAGACCGATTCCTGTTTCGTGGTGACGAACGCATCACCCGCGATCAGAACGCGGTCACGCTCGCGCCACAACGACACATGACCGGGTGCATGGCCCGGCGTATGGATCCAGCGCCATCCTGTCATATGCGGCACCGAGTGATCCGCCGGCAGCACGCGCAAACGGCTGCCTAGATTGACCGGGCGAGTCGGAAACAGCGGCGATAGATACGCGATCATCCCGCCGCCGACGCCGGGATCCGGCTCGGGATAAGAGGCACCGCCATTGAGATAGGGATGCTCCTCTTGATGCGCATAGACCGGCACGTCCCATTCTTCGGCGAGAGTTTCGACAACGCCGACGTGATCGAAATGGCCATGGGTCAGCACGATGGCGGCGGGACGCCCGGTCTGGCCAAATCGCGACTTGGCCGCTGACCTGATGGCGGTGGCCGAACCGGAAATTCCCGCATCAATGAGAACCCAATGCCCGTCGCCGCATCCTGGCGCACCTGCGAACATGACATTCACGATCATGAGCTGCTTATAGGCAATGTCCGACACGAGTTGGCGCGTTCCGTCGTTGCGCGCTTCGTCGTCCTCGGTACGGTCGGCTTTGACCTCGGCGGGAAGTTTGATTTGATTCAGCATGGCATACTCCAGCCTTCCAGTTTCGAACCGAACAACCGGGCCTCCAATCAAACGTTCCAGTGAGGGATGATCATACCAACGCGTGGCGAAGCGCAGCCGCGTCAACACTTTTCAAACGAACCAACGACGACGACCACGCGTGCGGATCACTTCTTCGGCCGTGACGCGCCTTCGACGAGGCGGCGAAGCCTGAACGCGTCGAAGGGGGCGACGCTCTTTTGATCATTGTCAAAATACACCAGCACGTCGCAGCCCTGTTTCTTCCATGACTGCATGCGCTCCGCCCATCCGCGCAACGTTTTCGCCGGGTAGCTGCCGCGATAATCGCCTGCCGGCCCGTGTCCACGGACGTAAACGAAGTCCGCGGTTCGTCGCCACGGCGCCGGGGCATCATGGTGATCGGATAGGCAAAGCGCGATATTATGGCGCCGAAGCAGTCGGAGGATCTCGGGCGCATACCAGCTTGAATGTCTGAATTCGAAGCTATAGCGCCGCTTTGCCGACAATAGTCCGACAAACGCCTGCAGGCGGTCGGTATCACGCGCGAACTGCGGCGGAAGTTGAAACAGGATCGGCCCGGCCTTGTCGCCGAGCAGCGAAATTCGCTCCTCGAGTAATGCCAGACTGTTCACCGACGCGGCCGACAGCCGCTTCCAATGCGTGATGAACTTCGATGCCTTCCAGGTGAACAGGAAGTCTTTTCCGGTCTCCGCTCGCCATGCCCGAACGGAGTCCTCGGTCGGCGTCCGATAAAACACGCCGTTGAGCTCGACCGTATCGAACTGGCTGGCGTAATACTGGAGCTGGGCCTTGATCGGCAGCCGCTCGGGAAAGAACGGTCCGCGCCATGACGCGTAATGCCACCC
>JAQGJY010000123.1 GCA_028290325.1 Tardiphaga sp. | reverse complement strand
GGCGGCGTTCAACGCGGCGACATCCGGCGTCGATGCGGTGCTCGCCCCCGTGGCACCGGTGTCGGCGCCGACAATTCTCGAGAGCGACGTCGGCAACAGTCCCGATGCCGAAGCGGTGATCCAGCGGTTGACGCGCTTCACCCGCCCGGTGAATTATCTCGGCCTGCCGTCGCTCGCGCTGCCCTGCGGCGTGACGCGAACGGGCCTGCCGGTCGGCTTGCAGATCATCGGCCGCGCCTTCGACGAGGCCGGGCTTCTCCGCATCGGCGGCGCGTTCCAGCGCGCGACCGACGTTCACACGCGATGCCCGGAGCTGCCGTCCTCATGACGCTTGTGCCCAACGCCGCCAATGTCGTCGAGGTCCGCGACCTCAATGTTCGCTTCAGCGGCGAGCGCACCGTTCATGCGGTCAACAATATCTCGCTCGATCTGAAGCAGGGCGAAGTGCTCGGCCTGCTCGGTGAATCCGGCTCGGGCAAGAGCGTGACGTTGCGCGCGTTGATGCGGCTGCTGCCCAAGAAACGCACCACCATCACCGGCACTGTGAATGTCGTCGGACAAAACGTGCTGGCGCTCGACGACGATGCGTTGTCGGCGTTTCGCGGCCAGACCGTCTCGATGATATTTCAGGAGCCGGCTCTGGCGCTCGATCCGGTCTATACGATCGGCCAGCAGATCGCCGAGAGCGTGATGCGCCACGAAGGCAAGAGCCAGCGCGAGGCGACCGCGCGCGCGCTGGAGATGCTTGAGGTGGTGCGGATTCCATCCGCCAAGCGTCGCCTCGACGCCTATCCGCACGAAATGTCGGGCGGCATGCGGCAGCGCGCGATGATCGCGCTGGCGCTCGCCTGCAAACCGAAGATCCTGCTCGCGGACGAGCCGACGACCGCGCTCGACGCCACGGTGCAGATTCAGATCCTGTTGCTGCTGCGCGAATTGCAGCGCGAGTTCGGCATGTCGGTGATTTTCGTCACGCATGACATCGGCGTCGCGATCGAAATCTGCGACCGTGTCGCGGTGATGTATGCCGGGCAGATTGTCGAGACCGGCACGTTGAGCCAGATCGTGCGGACGCCTGTTCATCCTTATCCGCAGGGATTGCTCGCCTCGACGGTGCACGGCGCGAAGCGCGGCGCGCGGCTGGACACGATTCCCGGCACGCCGCCGTCGCTCGATAAAGCGCCGGTGAATTGCTCGTTCGCGCCGCGTTGCAAGCACGTGCAGCCGCGCTGCGTCGAAGCCCCGCCGCCGAATGTCATGCTTGGCCCGCAGCGCATGGCGCGGTGTATTTTAGCGGAAGCGAAAGTAGCAATGGCGTAGACTTCTTCTTCCCGCTCCGCTTCAACCCCGCCCAAGGCGGGATCGAAAGAAACTCACCCCAACTCTTTCAACAACAACTCCAGCGCCGTCTTCGCGAAGGCTTCCATATTCGCCACGCGATCCGCGCCGCCGGTTTCCAGCGTGATGACGCGCGCGCGGATGCCCGACACCGCCATGCAGCTATGCCCCGCGGCGTCGCCATAGGCATTGCCGGTCGGGCCGCTCGCGCCGGTCTCTGACAATCCCCAATCCGTCGCGAAGCGCGTCCGCATCTGGTCGGCGAGCAATTGCGCGTAAGGCTCGGAGGCCGAACGCACGCCGCGCATCACGTCGTTGGGAATGTCCATCAGGATCTTGCGGGCGTCGCGCGTATAGACCACCGCGCCGCCCATGAAATAAGCCGAGGCGCCGGGCACCGCGAGCAGCGCCGCCGAGATCAGGCCGCCGGTCGAGGATTCGGCGACGGCGATGGTCTGTTTGGCCGCGATCAGTTTCGCGGCGATGAGTTCTGCGATCGGGATCAGGGTTTTCATGCGCGTTTCCGTTTCTTGATCAGCCGACGATCCGGCCTTTGCTCCGGTGTAGCTTGAATCGACGCCAGCAGCCATTCACGAAACGCGCGCAGCTTCGGCGTATCGGCGCGGCCCTCCGGCGACACCAGATAGAACCCGGCATCGACGGGCCACGACATGTCAAACGGCACCACCAGCCGGCCGCTGGCGATGTCGGCCTCGACATAGGACGTGCGGGCGATGGCGACGCCGAGCCCGTCGATCGCCGCCTGCAACGCCACGAAGATCATGTCGAAGCTCAGGCCCGCGCGTTTGGAGAGGTCGGCCGGCAGGCCGGCGGCGGTCAGCCACAGCCGCCAGTCGTCGTCATAGCCGCCGCTCGAATGCAGCAGCGTGTGGTGCGCGAGATCGTCCGGGCAGCGCAGCGGCTTGTCGCCTTTGAGAAGCTCGGGACTACAGACCGGAAACACCTCGTCCGCCGTCAGCCAATCGGCGCGCAGGCCGGGCCATTGGCCACGCCCATAGCGGATCGCGGCATCGACATCGCCGTCGCGGAAATCCACCAGGGCCGTCGAGGTCGTGACGCGCACATCGATGCCGGGATGCGCCTGTTGAAACGCCGACAGCCGGGGCATCAGCCACTTCATGGCGAGCGAGGCCAGCGTGCTCACCGTCAGCACATGGTCGTTGTCGCGGCGACGCAGACGGTCGGTCGCGCTGCGCAAATCGTCAAAGGCGGCGCGGATGCCGGGCAGGTAATCCTTCGCCTCCGGCGTCAGCGCCAGCGCGCGGTTCTGCCGGATGAACAGCCGCACGCCGAGTTCCTGCTCCAGCCGTTTGATCTGATGGCTGATCGCCGTCTGCGTCACGTTCAATTCATCGGCGGCCAGCGTGAAACTGAGATGCCGCGCGGCGGCCTCGAAGGCGCGCAATCCGTTCAGGGAAGGCAGCCGGCCGCTCATGTATCTCTCCCCAGGCGATCAGATACATGAAGTTATCTCATCTGAAGCGAAATGCAATGTCGTTTGTCGGAGACGTTTGAGGCGTCGATAGTACGCAAGTACTCGATAACAGGAGGCGACCATGTCTGATTGCACACACGAGACGATGACAAATGATCATGCCAAAGCGGGTCTGTTGGGGACCATCGGCGGCACGCTGCGTGTCTGGCGCGAACGCCAGATCGCCCGCCGCGAGCTGACGCAATTCACCCAGCGGGATCTGCACGATGCCGGACTGTCCTCGACCGACGTGATGTACGAGGCCAGCAAACCATTCTGGCAGGCGTAACGCCGCGACCGGGCCGGCCCATCGCCGGCCCGCCGCGCCGGTTCATTCGAGAGCCTGACAGATGTTGGTATCCGCAGA
>JAQGJY010000289.1 GCA_028290325.1 Tardiphaga sp. | reverse complement strand
TTTTTCATCTGCTCGCGCAGGAAGAACACGCGGATCAGGTTCTGCGCCGTCGGCGTCACCATCAGCCGCGCGAACGATGTCGCCTCGGCCGAGAGCATCGCTTGGCGGTCGCCGCCATGCACCTCCCACAGATCAATCAGCGCATAGGGCGCGCGATAATGCTCGCGCGCCGCCGTCTTCTCGGCTTCGGCGCGCATCCGCGACGCCAGCAGGCTTCGCACCGGGCCGAGAGTCATCAATCTCACCATCGTCGAAGTTGTCGCGCGGCGCAGACTGCCGAACACGGCGTCCTTCACCGCGCCGCGGACGTGGCGCTCCTGCGTCACGGCATCGACGAGGCCGAGAGACTTCGCCTTGCGCGCGTCGATGGTCTTGCCGGTCAGCATCAGCGTCATCGCCTGCGCCGGATTGACGAGCCGCGTCAATCGCACCGTGCCGCCGAGGCCGGGATGCAGGCCGAGCATCACTTCGGGAAAACCGAATGTCGCGTCCTCGATCGCGATCCGCGTCTGGCAGGCGAGCGCGACCTCGAGGCCCCCGCCGAGACAGAAGCCGTGAATCACCGCGACCGTCGGGATCCGCAAATTCTCGAGCCGGTCGATCACCGCATGGGCGCGCCTGATTTCGTTTTCGACCTGCGTCGCATCGGTGACGCCGCGAAACGCCGTCACGTCGGCGCCCGCGATGAAGCCCGAGGCTTTCGCCGAACGGATCACGATGCCGGCCGGTCGCCGCGCGTCGAGCGCGTTCAGCACCGCGTCGAATTCGTCCAGCACCTCAGCCGACAGCGTATTGGCGCTGGCCTCGGCGCGGTCGAACAGGATCCACGCGATGCCGTCGCCGTCGCGGGCCAATTTGAAGTGGCGATAGCTGCCTTCGCCGTCCGAGGCAGGACCGCGCTCGAGCACGCGGTCGCCGATCGCGTCCATGATCTTTGAATGCATGTTACTCATACCGTTTCGATCAGCATCGCGCCGCCGAGACCGCCGCCGATACATTCGGTGGCGATGCCGCGTCGGGTGCCGAGCCGCTTCATGGCGTTGACGAGATGCAGCACGATGCGGTTGCCCGACGTGCCCACCGGATGACCGAGGCTGATCGCGCCGCCATCGACGTTGAGCCTCGCGGGATCGATCTCGCCGGCCGCTGTATCCAGACCCAAAACCTTGCGGCAGAACGTCTCGTCATTCCAGGCCTTGAGGCAGCCCAGCACCTGCGTCGCGAACGCCTCGTTCAGTTCCCAGGTCTCGATATCCTGCAACGAGAGATGGTTGCGTTGCATCAGCGCCGTCGCGGAGATGACCGGCCCGAGCCCCATCACGCTTGGATCGAGCGCCGACCACTGGCTGTCGATGATCACCGCCTTCGGCGTGAGGCCATGTTTCGCGACCGCGTCCTCGGATGCCAGGATGGTCCACGAGGCGCCGTCGGTGATCTGCGACGAATTGCCGGGTGTCACCTGTCCCCATGGCCGCTCGAACACCGGCTTGAGTTGCGACAGTTTCTCGACGGACGAATCCGGCCGCACGCCGTCGTCGTGATCGTAAAATTGTCCGCTGCGATCGAACGCGGTTTCGACCTCGCCCTTCAGCCAGCCCGCCGCCTGGGCGCGGGCGAGGCGCTTGTGGCTCTCGACCGCGTAGGCATCGGATTGCTCGCGCGTGATGTCGAACAGATGGCCGACGACCTCCGCCGTCTGGCCCATATTCAAGTCGGTGATCGGATCGGTCAGCCCACGCTCCAGCCCGATGACGGGCTTGAGATAAGACGGCCGCAATCGGAACGCCGCCGCCGCTTTCGCCGCGATGCCCTTGGCTGTCGCCAGGCCGGCGAACCAGCGCACGCCCTGCTGCGGCCAGACCAACGGCGCGTAGCTCAACGCTTCCGTGCCGCCGGCCAGAATCATGTTGGCGCTGCCTTCGCGGATGGTGCGATAGGCCGTGTCGATCGACTGCATGCCGGAGCCGCAATTGATCTGCACGGTGAAGGCGACCATCGCCTCGCCCATGCCCAGACGCAGCGCGGCGACGCGCGCCGGATTCATCTCGTCGGCGATGACGTTGACACACCCCAGGATCACGCTGTCGAATGCGCTTGGCGCGAACGGTTGCCGGGCCAGCAGCGGGCGGCCGCATTGCACGGCGAGATCGACCGGCGTGAACGGACCGGGTCCGTTGCGCGCCTTCAGGAACGGCGTCCGCGCGCCGTCGATAATATAAACCGGTCGTGCCATTATTCGGCTGCTCCCGCATAGGCCGCATCGTCGTTGACGTCATCGCGCTTCGGCAGCGCGTGCAGCTCCGCGCCCTGATGAAGCCGCGGCGAGAGATCCTCCGGCGCGAAATCATCGACCTCGATAACGGCCATGGCGGCGGCTCGCGCCGTGGCGAGTTGCTCGCCTTCCGCCTGCGTGATGACACCCTGCTGCACCGCGATTGTCCAGTCCTTCAGTTTCGCCGACTTCATCCGCTTGGCGATCGGATCGGCGGCGGTGATCAACAGAAACGCCTTTTCCAATCGCGCGACACCGCGATCGTCGTCGACATGCGACAGATCGGGCGTCAGCCGGTCGCGCGTCGCCGAGGGTTCGAGGATCATCTGCGCGCACCGATGCGTCGTCAGATCGGACGCGCCGAGCACGCGCGCTCCGAACGGCTGCACCACAGCCTTCAAAATAAACGCCACGACGCGGTTCGGAAAATTCGCGAGGATTTCCGCGAAGCGATTTTCGATGGTGCGGAAGCCGGTCTGCATGCACCAGTCGAGCGCCGGCAGATCAGCCTCTAGCCGGCCTTCGTCATGCCAGCGCTTCAACGCCGCCGAGAGCAGATACAGCTCGGAGAGAATGTCGCCATAGCGCGCCGACAGCATTTCCCGACGCTTCAAGGCGCCGCCCATCGTCAGCAATGCCATATCGGCGCACAGCGCGAAGCCCGCCGAATACCGCGACAGTTGCCGGTAATAGGGCGTCGCGGCTCCCGCCTCGGGCGCCGGCGCGAATAGTCCGCCGGTCCAGTTGCGCACCAAAGCGCGGCCGAGCGTGACGACGCTATGGCCGACATGGGCCCAGAACGTCTGGTCGAACGCATCGAGCCCGCGCGCGTGGTCCGCGTCGGCGAGCGCGTTCATTTCCTGCAACAGGAACGGATGCGCGCGGATCGCGCCTTGGCCGAACACGATGAGGTTGCGCGTCAGGATGTTGGCGCCCTCCACCGTGATGCCAACCGGCACCGACCGATACAGGCTGCCGAGATAATTCTGCGGCCCGTCGATCACGGCCTTGCCGGCATGGATGTCCATCGCGTCATCGATCACGATCCGCATCCGCTCGGTGGCGTGCAATTTCATGATGCCGGAAATCACCGCCGGATGATGCCCCGCGTTCAGCGCCGCGCAGGTCATGCGGCGCGCGGCATCGAGCAGATAGGCGGTGCCGGCGATCCGCGCCAGCGGCTCCTCGATGCCCTCGAACTTGCCGATCGGCACGTTGAACTGCTCGCGCACGCGCGCGTAAGCCCCGGTCGTTCTCGCGGCGTAAGCTGCGCCCGCCGCCGAAAGCGATGGCAGCGAGATGCCGCGACCGGCGGCCAACGCCGTCATCAGCATCTTCCAGCCTTGGCCAAGCCGCTCCTGTCCGCCGATCAGATAATCCATCGGGATGAAGACGTCGTGGCCCTTGTTCGGGCCGTTCTGAAACACCTGCATCGCCGGCAGATGGCGGCGGCCGATCTCGACGCCGGGCAGATCGGTCGGGATCAACGCAACGGTGATGCCGAGATCGTCCCGATCGCCGACCAGATGATCGGGATCGTAGCCCTTGAAGGCGAGCCCGAGCAGTGTCGCGACCGGGCCGAGCGTGATGTAGCGTTTGTGCCAGTTCAACCGCAGGCCGAGCACCTCCTGCCCCTCGAACATGCCCTTGCAGATGATGCCGGTATCGACCATCGACGCGGCATCCGAGCCTGCTTCGGGACTGGTCAATCCGAAACACGGAATGTCGCGGCCATCGGCGAGGCGCGGCAGCCAGCGCTGGCGCTGCGCGTCGGTGCCGAAATGCATGAGCAATTCGCCCGGCCCGAGCGAGTTCGGCACCATCACGGTGACGGCGGCGACCAGCGAGCGCGATGAGATTTTGCGGACCACCTCGGAGTGGCCGTAGGGCGTGAAGCCGAGCCCGCCGTACTGCTTCGGAATGATCATGCCGAAGAATTTTTCGCGCTTGATGAAGTCCCAGACCTCGGGCGGCAGATCACCCAATTCCCAGTTGATCTGCCAGTCATCGAGCATCTCGCACAGCGTGTTGACCGGCCCGTCCATGAACGCCTGTTCGTCCGCCGTGAGCCGCGCCGGCGCAAAGGCCAGCAGCTTGGCCCAATCCGGATGGCCGGTGAACAGGTCGGCGTCCCACCAGACATCGCCGGCTTCCAGCGCCTCGCGCTCGGTGTCCGACATCGTCG
>JAQGJY010000269.1 GCA_028290325.1 Tardiphaga sp. | reverse complement strand
GCCCCGCAGGCGGCCGCGATGGCCGGCGCCGCGGCCGCCGCCGCGTTGCCAACCTATCGTCAGATCCTGGCGGCGCATCTTCAGCGCTTCAAACAATATCCGGCGGCGGCGAAATCGTCCGGGATATCCGGCACGGCGATGCTGACTTTCACCGTGAGCCGCAGCGGCGGCGTCAGCGGCGCTCGGCTGTCCGCCTCATCGGGTCATGCCGCGCTGGACGCCGAGACGATGGCGATGATCCGCCGCGCGCAGCCGCTGCCAGCCTTCCTGCCGCAGATGACGCAATCGTCCTTGAGCTTCACGGTGCCGGTGCGGTTTTCTCTGGGCAATTGAGTTCGCGCTGGCGGGGCTCGGCCGCGCTGGCGACGTCGTTCGCTGGCAGCAGCAGGTGCCCGCGCCGGAGTGACGTTCAAGGATTGGCGCGCTCGAACTGACGCAGCATTTTGTTGCCGCGCGCTTCGGCCGATTCCAAAGCCGCCTTGGCCGATTTCTTGCCGCTGAACGCCTGCTCAAGCTCGTCCTCGATCGCGCCGCGGATCAGGATGAACGATCCGAGCCGCAGCCCGCGCGAATTGTCCGTCGGCATCTTCAGCGTGATCTGCTCGATCGAAATTTCCGCCCCGGGATTGCGGTCGTAAAAGCCCTGCGCGCGGGTGAGATCGAACGCCGCCCGCGTGATCGGCAAATAGCCGGTGTTCTGATGCCAGGCCGCCTGCACGTCGGGCTTCGACAGAAAAGCGAAGAACTTCGCGACGCCTTTGTATTCGTCACGCGGCCGGTTGCGCAGCACCCACAACGTCGCGCCGCCGATCATCGAATTCTGCGGCGCGCCGACGACATCCGGATAATAAGGCAGCATGCCGTAGCCGACATCGAACTTCGCGTTCTTGACGATATCCGCGCGGGTCGCCGACGATCCCAGAAAGATACCGCACTCGCCGCTCTGGAAGCGCGGTTCGGCGGCCGTGGCGCGGCCGGCATAATCGAACACCCGCGTGACCTGCCATTCGGCGAGCTGGGCGATGTGGCGCACCATCAGCGGGCTGTTGAACACCAGCGTCGCATCGAGTCCGCCGAGACCATTGGCCCGGGTGGCGATCGGCTGGTTGTGAAAAGCGAGGAAGTTCTCGACGTGAATCCATGACGGCCATGCCGTCGTGAAACCGCAGGCGGTGCCGGCGGCGCGCAAGCGCGTCGCCGCCGAGCCAAGCTCCGGCCAGGTCTTCGGCGGCGTGTCGGGATCGATGCCGGCGGCGCGAAACAGATCCTTGTTGTAATAGAGGATGGGCGTCGAGACGTTGAACGGAAACGACAGCATGTTGCCGCCGACATCCGTGTAATAGCCGCTCACCGCCGGCAGATAGGCCAACGGGGCGAAGCTTTCGCCCTCGTCGCGCATCAGATCATGGACCGGATAGGTCGCGCCCTTCGCGGCCATCATCGTCGCGGTCGCGACCTCGGCAACCTGTACGATCGCCGGCTGGTTGCGCGAGCGAAAGGCAAAGATCGCGGCCGTGACCGTCTCGGCATAACTGCCTTTGTAGATCGGCACGATCTTGTAATCGGGCTGCGAGGCGTTGAAATCGCTCGCGAGCTTTTCAAGACGACGGCCCAGCTCGCCCGACATCGCGTGCCACCACGCGATCTCGGTCGCGGCGACCGCCGGGGCGGCGGCCAGCATCGTGGTCGCCAGCATCGTGCCCGCGACGGCGGCGGCGGCCAGCCAGGGGTTTCGTGTCGACATCAGCATGGATCGTTCCGGGCGACGTTGATTGCCGCTCCCTGTAGTCGTTAGGGACGTTGATTTGGTTTCCACGTCAAATTCCGAATCTCGTGCCAAAACCCGCCGGCCAGATTGTTTTTTATCAGATGAACCTTCCGGCGGGCTAGAATGTCCCATCGTGGGGAAATCTGCTAGGACGCTATTATTCAATGTGTCTGGACCTGCTTGCTGTCGTGACCAGCTCACCGACCACAGCCGACCGCTCCGCGCCAGACGCGGGCCACGCCGCGAGCCGCGACGCGCGCGCGGCGCGCTTTACGCGTCGAGTGCTTCTGTCGAAAGCCGGGCCGCTTGGCTGAGACCGCGTCACCCATGCCCGTCCCATCAGACGTGCCACCGCCGGTGACGGGCCGCGGCGGCCTCGTTGGTTGGGTGCGCGCGGTCCCGATCCGCTGGCGCATTCTGTCGATCGCGACGTTGAATTCCGCCGTCGTGCTGATGCTCGTCGTCATGATCTGGAGCGGCGCCCGCGTGCTCGGCTCGGCCTGGGAGGACGTTCGTCAGGTCCGCGAGTCCGACAAGATCCTCGCGCTGCTGGAAAGCGAGACCGGGCGATTGCAGAACCTGATCCATCGCTACATCAACCAGCCATCGCCGGAGATGTTCGCCGAAATCCTATTGCTGCGCGAGGCGGTGCTGGGCACGCTGAATACCCGCGCCTCGACCGATCCGATGCTGTCGGGTTCAGTCGAGGAGCTCGAGCGCGTCACCGAGCGCTTCCTGTCGGGATTCGGCGAATTGCGGACGTTGCAAGTGATGATCTCCAAGACCTATGAGGATCAGATCCTGACGCCGGCCAAGGACATGGCCGGGCTCTTCGCCATCATCGAGGGCGCCACCGGCCATCGCGACGCGGCGATCTGGCCGCCGCTCGGACGCTCGCGCGACGCCTTCACCGCGATGCTGGTGGCCGCCAATGCCTATTACCTGTCGCTGGCGTCGTCGTCGGCCGAGGATGCCCGGCGCAACACGCAGATCATCGAGCGGACGATCCCGGCGATGACCGAGCTCGCCGACAACGATCTGCAACGCATCGCGCTGGAGCGTCTGAAGGGCCGCGCGGAAGCCTTGCGCGACGGCCTCGGCAAATTGTCCGAACAGCTCGCCGGCCGCACCGACCTGCTGCGCAATTCGATCGACGCGGTTCAGGCCGACACGATCGCGGCGATCGAAGGCCTGTCGGTGAAGATGCGCCAGCGTGAAGCCAGCGCCCAGGCGACCTTCGACCGGACGCTGAGCGGCATCTCGCGCAACGTGCTGTCGGTCGCGCTGGTGTTTCTCGTCCTCATCATGACGGCCAGCATCATCATCGCGCTGTCGATCCGGCTGCCGTTGCAGCAGATCATGCTGGCGATGCGCCGCATCGCCTCCGGCGATATCGACCGCCACGTCGCCGGCACCGGCGCGACGGATGAGATCGGCGCGATGGCCCGCGCCGTCGAAGTGTTTCGCGAGAATGCCATCGCCCGGCGCGATGTCGAACAGGAATTGCGCGCGGCCAAGGAAAAGGCCGAGGCCGCGTTGCTCGAACTCAACACCGCGCAGCAGAACCTGATCGATGCGGAGCGGCTGGCGGCGCTGGGCGGTCTCGTCGCCGGCGTCGCCCATGAGGTCAACAATCCGATCGGCATCAGCCTGACGGTGGCGTCGAGCTTCGCGCGCCGCACCGACATGTTCGCCGCCGAACTGAAATCCGGCGCACCGCTGCGGCGCTCGCAGCTCGAAGAATTCATCAAGACCTCGCAGGACGCGGCGCAACAATTGGTCGGCAATCTGCATCGCGCGGGCGAATTGATTCAGTCCTTCAAGCAGGTCGCGGTCGACCGCTCGCATGCCGAGCGGCGGCGGTTCTCGCTCGGCGAATCCACCGAGCAGATCGTCGCCAGCCTGCGCCCGGTGCTGAAGAAATCGCCGATCCGGGTCAGCATCGAAGTGCCCGATGGCCTCATCGTCGATGGCTATCCGGGCTCCTACGGCCAGATCCTCACCAACCTGTTTCTCAATGCCGCCAACCACGCCTTTCCCGACGGCCGCGGCGGCGAGATCGTCATCATGGCGCGGGCGCGCGGCGCCGACGAGATCGAGATCAGCTTCTCCGACAACGGCGCCGGCATGACGCCGGACGTGCAGCGCCAGGCCTTCGATCCGTTCTTCACCACGCGGCGCAACGACGGCGGGACTGGCCTCGGGCTGCATATCGTCTACAACCTCGTGACCCAGCAACTCGGCGGCCGCATGATGCTGGAGTCGCGGTTGGGACACGGCACGACCTTTCGCATTATCATGCCGCGCGCCGCCGCCGGCAGTCAGACACATGATGGGACGACGCTATGGCCGACCAGGACGATGTCCTCCATCTGATCGAGGATTCCGGCACGACGCCGGATGCGCCTCCGACCGGACGGACGTGGAAGATCGCCGTGATCGACGACGATTCGGCGGTGCATGAAGGCACGCGGTTCGCGCTGAGCGACTACTGCCTCAACGGCCAGACGCTCGAAGTCCTGTCCGCTTATTCGGCGGCGGAGGGACGCGAGTTGATGCGGGCCAATCCCGACATCGCCGCCGTTCTGCTCGACGTCATCATGGAGACCGACGCCGCCGGCCTCGATCTCGTCGAATATATTCGCCACGAACTTCGCAACGAGACCGTTCGCATCATCCTGCGCACCGGGCAGCCGGGTCAGGCCCCGGAGCGCCGCGTCATCGTCGACTACGACATCAACGACTACAAGGCAAAGACCGAGCTCACCGCCGACAAGCTGTTCACCTCGCTCACCGCCGCGCTGCGCAGTTATCAGCAACTCGAACGCATGGTGCAGACGCGGCGCGGCCTCGAAATCATCATCGACGCGGCCTCCACGCTTTACGATTTCAAATCCATGCAGCGCCTCGCCGAAGGCGTGCTGACGCAGATCGCCTCACTGCTCAATGTCGATTGCGCCGGCATTCTGGTGCTGCGCGACGGCGGCGGTCACGGCGACGACTTCGCCGTGCTCGCCGGCTCCGGCTGCTACAGCCGCTACATGGGCGACGCGCAGACCCGGCCGCTCGATGCCGATTTGCGCGAAATGGTCGAGGCGGCTTTTCGCGGCCGGGCGCATGAATTCGCCGACGAGCGCACCGTCCTCTACATCAAGACCGGCAGCGGTCGCGAACTCGTGGTGCTGTTGCAGGCGCCACGGCCGTTGTCGGAAACCGATCGTTCGCTGGTCGAACTGTTCGGCTCGCGGCTGTCGATCGCCTTCGACAACGTCATTCTTTATCAGCAGCTGCAGGCCGCCAACACCCAGCTTGAAGATCGCGTCGCGCAGCGCACCCGCGCGTTGACCACGGCCAACAACCGGCTGTCGGCGCAATGGCTGCGGCTGCAACGCGCCATCGGCTTCAAGAACGAGATCCTCGGCACCGTCGCGCATGACTTGAAGAACCCGCTCGGCGTGATTCTCGGCCGCACCGAGATGCTGACCGAACTGATCAGCGCGGGCTCGCCGAAGGAAAACGTCAGCGCGCAAGTCGAGCATATCCGCGACGCCGCCAAGCGACTGACGGCAATGGTGGACCATCTGATTTCGGATGCGATGGCGGATGCGTTCGACATCACGATCCGGCCGGAGCCAGTCGATGTCGCGCTGCTGGTCAGCCAGGTCGCCGACGCCAACATGCCGCTCGCGATCAACAAGCAGCAGGTCATCGCGGTCTCGGCGCCGCCGGATCACATCACGTTGTGCGATTCCGACCGGATGCGCGAGGCGATCGACAATCTCGTCAGCAACGCGATCAAATACAGCCCGGTCGGCGGCAAGATCGACATCCTGGTGACGCGCGACGCCGACAACACCATCATCCGCATTTCCGATCAGGGCGCGGGTCTGTCGCCGGAAGATCTCGGTCGATTGTTCGGGCGCTTTCAACGTCTGTCCGCCAAGCCGACCGGCGGCGAAAGCTCGACCGGCCTCGGACTGTCGATCGTCAAGCGCATCGTCGACATGCATGGCGGGTCGGTGAACGCCGACAGCGCCGGGCCGGGCACGGGCGCGACGTTCACTGTCACTTTGCCGGCTGGCGGCAACGCCGCGCCGTTGCCTGGAGCCTTATCGTGAGCAACCAACCATCATGAGCCAGAATCCGCATATCATCATTGTCGATGACGAGGCGCCGGCCCGCGAGATGGTCGGCGACTATCTCAAGATGCACGGTTTCACGGTGACCCTGTGCGACGGCGGCAAGAGCCTGCGCGCCGCGATCGAGGTGACGACGCCGGATCTGGTCGTGCTCGATCTCAACATGCCCGAGGAAGACGGGCTGTCGATCATCCGCGATCTCAAGAGCCGCACCAACGTGCCCGTCATCATGCTGACGGCGACCGCGAGCCCGATCGATCGCGTCGTCGGCCTCGAGCTCGGCGCCGACGATTACATCGCGAAGCCGTGCGAATTGCGCGAGCTGATGGCGCGGGTCCGCTCGGTGCTGCGGCGCAGCGGCCCCAAGGCGGTAACAGCAGCGGCGGGCGCGGCGGCCCCCGAGAAGACCGATCATCTGGTGCGTTTCGGCACCAAATGGCTCGACCTCGACGCGCAGGCGCTGCGCGACGACGAAGGCAACGAGCATCCGCTGACGGCCTCGGAATATGGACTGCTGAAAGTGTTCGCTGCGAATCCGAAGCGGGTGTTGTCGCGCGAGCGGCTGCTCGAACTGGCCAATGCGCGCGACGCCGAAGCCTTCGACCGCGCGGTCGATCTGCGGATCATGCGGATTCGCCGCAAGATCGAGCCGGACCCGACCAAGCCCGCCGTGATCCGCACCATTCGCGGCGGCGGCTATCTGTTTTCGCCGAGCGAGAAATAGGCCGGCGGGGTTGGCGGCGCACGCTGCCGTCATTCCCTATGATTTCAAATCGCTTACGGAACAAAGCGACGGCCTCGCGGTGAGCGAGACCGCCTTGACGGACGTAAGGCCTATCCCGCCGCGTCGTCGGTAATGATCGGTCCGAACAGCTGCCAGCGTTCGCCGTCGAACTTCATCATCTGCATCTGCTTGTTGATGCGATAATCGGTCGGCGAGGTGTTGACCACCATGCCCGGCAGCGCCAGCGAGCCTGTGAAGTTCTTGATGCTGGTTGCTTGCTTCATGATGTTCTCGCGCGACAGGTCGTCACCGGCCAGCTTGAGGATGTGGATCAACAGTTCGGCGACCGAATAGCCGTAGGTGTTGACGGTATTCATCTTGTCGCCCTCGGGATAATATTTATCCATGAAGGTGAAATAGGCTTTGACGCCGGCATCATCCTTCCACTGCGGGTCGGAGGGATCCTTGCCGTAGTTGGTCGAGATGATGCCCTTCGAGATGTCGAGGCCGGCCGGTTTCAACGTCGCCGACACCGGGCTCGCATTGATGTCGAGGATGTGGACCGGCTTCCAGCCCATGTCCGCGACCTTCTTGATCGCCTGCGCCGCGAAGCGGGGCGTCGAGGCATTGTAAAGCAGGTCGGCGCCGAGCGACTTCAGCTTGACGATCTGCGAATCCACCGTCGGATCGGTGAGTTCGTAGGACGCTTCGCCGATAATCATCGACGCCGCCTTGGCCCCGAGCCCTTCCTTCAGGCCGGTGACGTAATCGCGGCCGAGATCGTCGTTCTGAAACAGAATGCCGATCTTCGCATTCGGATGATTTTGCAGAATGTAGCGCGCGTAGATGCGGGCTTCGCTCTGGTAGTTCGGATTGAAGGCGATGGTCCACGGCGCGTTCTTGTAATCGGAGAACCGCGACGCGCCGGTCGAGGCCAGCAATTGCGGCACCTGCTTCTGGTTGAGATATTTCTGCACGGCGGCGTTGGACGGCGTGCCGATGATCTGGAAGGTGAACAACACCTCGTCGCTCTCGACCAGCTTGCGGACCTGCTCGACGGCCTTCGGCGGTGAATAGGCGTCGTCATACTGGATCAGGTTGAGCTTGCGACCGTTGACGCCGCCCTGCTCGTTGATCATTTTCATATAGGCGGCCTGGGTCTTGCCGATGCCGGCATAGGCCGAGGCGGGACCGGAGAAGGGAACGGTCTGGCCGAATTTGATCTCGGTGTCGGACGCGCCGGGTCCGTATTTCTTTTGCGCGACGGCGGCTGTGGTGGAGATCGCGATCGCCAGCGTGGCGGCGGCGAGACGGAGAAATCCCTTGGTGCCTTGCTTCACGTGTTGCTCCCTTTGATCTTGCATGCCGATGATCTCTCCCGTCGCCGGGGGCCACCGTTATCGGGAGTGTGACGTAAGCGGAATCTCAACGCAAGGATCAGACCGAGGATCGGACGCGACCTGTCGGATCAGGCGAGCCACACGGCAAGCAGCGCCAGCGCCGCCGGCAGCGCCTGCACGAGTAGAATTTTGCGGCTGACGCTGTAGGCGCCATAGGCCCCGGCGACGATCACGCAGAGCAGGAAGAAGGCCTTGATCTGCCAAGCCATCGTAGGATCTGGATGGACCAGGCCCCAGATCAGCCCGGCGGCGAGGAAGCCGTTGTAAAGGCCCTGATTGGCGGCGAGCACGGCGCTGTCGCGGGCTTTCTCGAGCGTATTGCCGAAGGTCTTGAGGCCTTGCGGCTTGGTCCAGAGAAACATCTCCAGCACAAGAAAATACAGATGCAGCGCCGCGACCAGCGCGACGAGCAGATTGGCGATGATGGTCATGGGTGCCCCTTTGTCATCGCGAAGCGGCCGCCCCCTTCACTGCGGGGGACGGCGGTAACGACGCCATCCATTTTGCGCCGGCTCGCCATGACGGTGTAGGCTTTCCGACAACAACAAACAAAGGGAGTCAGCATGACCGGCCATATCGATCCGACCAAGGACGTCTTCGCGCAGTTTCGCGACAACAACCGGCCCGGTCCGATTCACATGCTCAATCTGGTGCGGCTGCATGAGCGCGCCAAATATCCCGATGGCCGCGATGTCTCCGGCGCGGAGGCCTATGCGGCTTACGGCCGCGAGTCCGGCCCGGTGTTCACACGGCTCGGCGGCAAGGTGGTGTGGCAGGGCGCCTTCGAGCTGATGCTGATCGGCCCGCACAGCGAGCACTGGCATCATTGCTTCATCGCCGAATATCCTGAGGTCGATGCCTTCGTGCAGATGATCCGCGATCCGGTCTACCGCGAGGCGGTCAAGCACCGGCAGGCCGCGGTCGAGGATTCGCGGCTGATCCGCACCAAGCCGCAAGCGCCGGGCGCAACCTTCGGCCAGATCGGCGATCCGCGCATCTGAGATAGCCGCGCGTCGACCTGCCGGAAGCCGGGGCCTTGCCGGACGAGGACCCGAATCGCATTCAGACGACATGAAGCGAAAGACGAGACGACATCCAACGACCACGACCCGGTCGGGGGGCATCCCGGCCGGGTCGCTGGAGGTCGAAGGTTTAAAGGGTGGCAACGACGGGGCGTCGCCTGATCATCGATGTAGCAGCCAAATCTTTCACTTCGATGTCGCCGATTGTTTCAATGACGGCGGCGGCGGAAAAGCTTCATTCAGATTCGCGGCTTATGCCGCGAGGCTCTCGACGCCAGCCGATTTCAACAACAGGGCCAATTGCTTGCGGGCGTAGAACATGCGCGTCTTGACGGTGCTCTGAGGAATCCCGATCAGCCGGCCGGCCTCTTCCACCGACATCTCGTGATAGTAAACTAGGTTGATGATCTCGCGATGCGCCGGTGACAGCCGATCGACGCAGGTGCGCAAGATGGCGCTGGTGTTGCTGCGGTCGAGCGAGGCTTCCGGCGTGTCCCCGCCGTCCGCAATGTCCATCACGTCGTCCTGGTCGATGTCCTCGAAGCGGCGCTGGCGCAACGCGGTCAGCGCCTTGAAGCGGGCGATCGACAGCAGCCAGGTCGAGACCTGGGCGCGGCCCTCGAACTGGCCGGCGGTGCGCCAGACATCGAGGAACACCTGGCTGACGAGATCCTCGGCGGCCGTGGCGTCGCGCAACATCCGCAAAATGAAACGATAGACCCGCACATTGTGCCGGGCATAGAGCGTGTGCATCGCGCCGCGGTCGCCGTCGGCGATCAGCGCCAGCAGCATTTCGTCGGTCATGGCGGCGGCCGCCACGATGGCGTTGCGCGCATCGGCAGGGATAATGATGAGGTTTTGCATGACAGGCCCCCGTGGACAGCCGGTTCGGCGTCTCGTTGGGCAGACTGTTAACGGCGTCCCGTTTCATGCCGCCTGCGTGTCCGGGGATTCAGGTTTCGTCGCGACGAAAAATTGTTTCGTCGCAGTGGCCGCCCACGAAACAATTGACGTCGCCTTGGCGGATGGCGATGGCGCCAGCGCCGCCGCCCCGCCCGGAGCCTTAATCGCCGCTTAACGGCGCTTTAAATCCCGCGCCCTACTGTGCGGCGTCGCGGTTCAAAGCGTGGTTGCGGATGGCGTTGGGCAAGAAAAAAGGCGGAGCGCGCAAGGAGCCGGTCTTCGGGCTTGGCGCGGCGCTGTCCGATCTGCGCCTGAGCCCGCACGACCGCGTCACCGTCGCCGATGACAAGCCCAAGGCGGGACGATCCAAACCATCGTCCTCCCGCAAGTCATCGAAAGCGCGGCAAACCGGCTTCCGCAATGGCGTGAAGCGGCTGGCCTATTGGAGCGCCGTGGTCGGCCTGTGGGGCGCGATCGCGATCACCGGCGTCATCATCTATGTCGGTGCCCACCTGCCGGCGATCCAGGCGCTTGAAATTCCGAAACGCCCGCCGACGATCCAGATCGTCGGCTTCGACGGCACCACGCTGGCGACGCGTGGCGAGCAGGCTGGCGCGAATGTCGCGCTGAAGGACTTGCCGCCGTTTCTGCCGAAGGCGTTCATCGCCATCGAGGACCGCCGCTTCTATTCGCATTGGGGCGTCGATCCGGTCGGCATCGCGCGCGCCGCCGTCACCAACGTCATGCATCGCGGTGTCTCGCAGGGCGGTTCGACCCTGACGCAGCAACTCGCGAAGAACCTGTTCCTCTCCGAGGAGCGAACGCTGAAGCGCAAGCTGCAGGAGGTCGAGCTGGCGCTGTGGCTGGAGCGCAAACACTCCAAGGCCGAGATCCTCGAACTCTATCTCAACCGCGTCTATTTCGGCTCGGGCGCCTACGGCGTCGAGGCCGCCGCACAGCGTTATTTCGGCAAGTCGGCGAAAAACGTCACGCTGGCGGAAGCCGCGATGTTGGCGGGTCTCGTCAAGTCGCCATCGCGGCTGGCGCCGAACCGCAATCCGGAAGGCGCCGAGAAGCGCGCGCAGATCGTGTTGGCGGCGATGGCCGATGCGGGATTCATCACGCAACAGCAGGCGCAGGGCACGATCGCCAAGCCGTCTTATGCGGTGAAGCCGGTCGGCGCGGGCACGATCAATTACGTCGCCGACTGGATCGGCGAAGTGCTCGACGATCTGGTCGGCCAGATCGACCAGAGCATCGTGGTCGAAACCTCGATCGATCCGCATCTGCAAAGCATCGCGGAGACCGCGATCATCGACGAGCTGGCGGCGAAGAGCGTGAAGTTCAACGTCAGTCAGGGCGCGCTGGTGGCGATGTCCGGCGACGGCTGGGTCCGTGCCATGGTCGGCGGCCGCAACTATGCCGAAAGCCAATACAATCGCGCGGTGACGGCGAAGCGGCAGCCGGGCTCGGCGTTCAAGCCGTTCGTCTATCTGACCGCGATCGAGGCCGGGCTGACGCCGGACACGATCCGACAGGACGCGCCGCTCGACGTGAAAGGCTGGAAGCCGGAGAACTACACCCACGAATATTTCGGCGCGGTGACGCTGACGCAGGCGCTGTCGATGTCGCTGAATACGGTCGCGGTGCGGCTCGGGCTCGAAGTCGGCGCCAAAAGCGTGGTGCGCACCGCGCATCGGCTTGGCATCTCGTCGAAGCTCGATGCCAACGCGTCGATCGCGCTCGGCACCTCGGAAGTTTCGCTGACCGAACTGGTCGGAGCTTACGCGCCGTTCGCCAATGGCGGCATCAGCGTGACGCCGCGCGTCGTGATGAAGATCAAGACCGTCGGCGGCAAAGTGCTCTATGCGCGCCCGGCCGATAGCCCGGCGCAGGTGATCGATGCGCGCGCCGTCTCGATGATGAACACGATGATGCAGGAAACGCTGCTGTCGGGCACCGCGCGCAAGGCGGAGCTGCCGGGTTGGCAGGCGGCCGGCAAGACCGGCACCAGCCAGGATTTCCGCGACGCCTGGTTCATCGGCTACACGGCGAACCTCGTCACCGGGGTCTGGCTCGGCAATGACGACAACGCGCCGACCAAAAAGGCCACCGGCGGCGGGCTTCCTGTCGAGATCTGGACGCGGTTCATGCGCGTCGCGCATCAAGGTGTGCCGGTCGCCATGCTGCCCGGCGCGGGACGCGCGGGCTGGCTATCGACCATCGCGCAGACAACGGCACCGTCCGCGCCGCCGATCGGCGTGCCGCCGATGAATGTGCCGATCGACAGCCGTTC
>JAQGJY010000230.1 GCA_028290325.1 Tardiphaga sp. | reverse complement strand
GCACCGGGATGGCGCCGGGCAAAAACCCGCTGGAGGTCGAGCTGGGGCTGGAGCGGGTGATCCCGGCCGAGTTCATGTCGCACGCGCATCATTGGCTCATTCTGCACGGCCGTTACACCTGCCTGGCACGCCGGCCGCGTTGCGAGGTGTGTCTCATCAACGATCTGTGTCGGTGGCCGGAGAAGACGGCGTAGGGCCATCATGAGCAGCGCTTGTTCCCTCTAGAGGAGAGGGAGCGATGACCTCAAGGGTTGCCTACTCCGCCAACTGGAACCGCGCGAAGCGGTCGAGTTCGTCCTCGATCCGCGCTTTGAGCCCCTTCGACGGGCGGCCGCCGACCCAGCTCCATTTCTGCATCAACAATTTTTTGGCCTTGCGATCGGTTTTCAGGTCGATCGCGGCGACGATCCGGTCGCCGACCAGCACGGGCAGCGCGAAATACCCGAACAGCCTTTTCTCCTTTGGGATGTAGGCCTCGAAGCGGTGCTCGTAATCGAAGAAGAGATGCGTGCGCTTGCGCTGGATGATGAGCGGATCGAACGGCGACAGGATGTGGACCCGCGCCGTTGCCGGATCGTCGGGGGTTTCGACGGTCTCCGGGCGCGCCCAATGCGCGAGTTTGCCGGCGCCGTCGAGCGCGACCGGCACCAGCTCGTTGCGGCGGACGCGCGCCTCGATCACGGCCCGCACCGCCGGTTTGCTTCCGGCCGCGAGATGGCAGACCGAGTCCAGACTGATGACGCCCTGTGCGCGCAAGCCGCGATCGATCCGATAATTCGTGATCTCGGTCGCGGTGGCCGGTCTCGGCGGCGTGTCCCAGCCGAAATGCCGCTCCATCAACTCATAGGTCTTGAGCATGCCATCGCGGGCGCTGATCGTCAGCGCGCCGGTATAGAATGCCAGCTGCAAGGCGCGCTTCGACGGTTTGCGGCTGCCCCACAGATGCTCCTTCGCGACCAGAACGTCGTCGTCGATGTCGCGGATCGACAGCGGGCCGCCGTCGCGGATCAGCCTCATCACCTTGCGGGTATCGGCCGGCGTCACCGCGCCGAACCAGTGATGGCCGCCGCGTCTGTGCTGCTTCATCGCCGGCAGGAAAAACCGCAGATCTTTTGTCGGCACGTAGGACAGCGCGTGGGTCCAGTACTCGAAGACTGATTTATCGACGCTCTGGACGTGCCGCAGATCGGCGCGGCGATAGGCCGGGATGCGCGTGAACAGGATGTGGTGATGGCAGCGCTCGATGACGCTGATCGTATCGATCTGCACGTAGCCGAGATGATCGATCGCGGCGGCGGTCGCCGCCGGCCCGTCACCGAACGGCGCGTCGCTATCGAGCCGCTGCGCGCGCAGCCAGATGCGCCGGGCCTGCGCCTTGGTCAGTGCGACGGGCTGCGATGGGGCGCGCGGCATCGCGACGGGTCAGATCGCGCGCGCGCTGGGCTCGCGCGGAGCCGCGAGGCGCTCGCCGCGCGCGCTCAGCCGCTTGTGCATGTGAACCATGAAGGCCATGCCGAATAATGGGGTCGCCAGATTGACGATCGGGATCGACACGAACGCCGCGATGAACAGGCCGGCGACGAACACCGTCAACGCATGATGCTTGCGCATCGCCTTGGCTTCGGCCGCCGGCCGAAATCGCATCGCGGCGAGTTCGAAATATTCGCGGCCGAGCAGCCATGCCGTCGCGATGAAGAAGATGATGAAGCCCGCGCCGGCGAACAGCACGAAGGGCAACGCGACGAGATAGACCACGATCGTCAACAATGCCGTCTTGACGCCTTCAGTCATCGCGATGCCGAGCGGCAAGGCCGCGCCGGGCGCGTCGCGCGGATAATGCTCGCGCTCGACATGTTCGGCGATGTCATCGACAAAGATGCCGGCGACCAGCGAGGTGATCGCCGGCATCAAGAAGATCGCGCCGACCACGACGCTGAGTCCCGCCGCGATCGAGACGATCCACGCCAGAATGTTCAGCGGCGTGTGGAAGCCCGGCCCGAGCATGGCTTCGGCCCACACCTCGCCCGAGGTCGCGAACCAGGTCAGCAGCCCTTGCAGCCCGACCGCGAGCGCCGCGACCAGCACCACCGCAAGGCCGATCGCCTTCCACAAGATGGCGCGCAGCGGCGGCGACAGAATCGCGGCGAGCGCTTTGGCGGCGGCGGTGAGCATCGGGAACCTCATGCGAGCGATCATCGCAGACGTAGTGGCCGCCGCCGGTCCGAGCAAGGGCGCTCATGACTGCATCGCACCATCGACTTGTGTGGACGGGACGCGAGAAATCCGTATTGTCGGAAAAAAGTTCATCAGGGGAGGACGACGTCTTGATTGCCAAGCCGATCATCAAAGCATCACGCTCGTTGCATTTCGCGCTGCCGTCCGCGCTCGCATTCGCTGTCGCCGCGACCGGGTTGTTCGGCGCGGCCGCGCCGGCGATGGCGCAGGAAAAGATCACCGTCTGGTTCAGCAAGGGCTTCTACAAGTCCGAGGATGAGGCGCTGCTCGAAGCCATCAAGAAATTCGAGGCCAAGACCAAGATCAAGGTCGAGCTGTCGCAATATGCCATTCAGGACATGATCCCGAAAACGGTGGCCGCATTGGACTCCGGGACGCCGCCGGATGTCGCTTATGCCGACACCTACGACGTCCAGGCCTCCGGCAAATGGGCGTTCGAGGGCAAGCTCGAGGATCTCACCGACATCCTGACGCCGATCAAGGGCAACTTCGCGCCGAACACGATCGAAACCGCCTATCTGATGAACGGCCAGACCAATAAAAAGGCCTATTACGGTTTTCCGATCAAACAGCAGTCGATGCATGTCGAAATCTGGAGCGACATGCTGGAGCAGGCCGGCTTCAAGCTCAGCGACATTCCGAAGGACTGGAAGGGCTATTGGTCGTTCTGGTGCGACAAGGTCCAGCCGGCCTATCGCAAGGCCAGCGGCAGCCGCGCCTATGGCGTCGGCCAGCCGATGGGCGTCGAATCCACGGATTCGCTGCAGTCGTTCTACACCTTCATGGATGCCTACAACGTCAAGCTGGTCGATGACGACGGCAAGCTGCTGGTTGACGACCCCAAGGTCAAACAAGGCCTGATCGGCGCGCTGAAGGACTACACCGACACTTACCTCAAAGGCTGTACGCCGCCGTCATCGACGACGTGGAAGGATCCCGACAACAACGTCGCCTTCCACAACAAGAGCATCGTGATGACGCACAACTTCACGATCTCGATCGCGGCGAAGTGGTTCGAGGACTCGCAGAATGCATCGCTGACGCCGGAACAGCGCGCCGCCGGCAAGAAGGCCTATGAGGAAACCATCGTCACCGCCTCGTTCCCCAACAAGCCCGACGGCACGCCGATCAAATACCGTTCCGACGTGAAAACCGGAATGATCTTCGCGCAGTCGAAGAATAAGGCCGGCGCCAAGGAGTTCGTGAAATTCCTGCTCGAGGAGCAGAATCTCGGACCCTATGTCGAAGGCGCCATCGGCCGCTGGTTTCCGGTCACGCTGGTCGGGCAGAAGAGCCCGTTCTGGCAGGCCGACAGGCATCGCAAGGCGGTGTACGACCAGTTCATGGGCGGCACCTCGTCGTTCGATTTCGTGAAGAATTACAAGTTCACGATTCTGAACAACGAGAACGTCTGGGCCAAGGCGATGAACCGCGTGGTCAGCGAGAAGGTGCCGGTCGAGAAGGCCGTCGACGAGTTGATCGCCCGCATCAAGGAAATCGCGGGTTAAAGCGAAACAAAGCCGGCTGCATCTCGCGGCCGGCTTTTGACATGGTGCCCCTGCATGGCGACGACGACGACCTATCCGACCGAGGCTGAGACCCGTCCGCGCGGGCCCTGGCTGCCGCGACTGACGACGCCGCAAATCTGGGCCGTCGTCATGCTGACGCCCTACATGCTCGTCTTTCTGGCCTTCGTGGTCTACCCGGTCGGCTATGGCCTGTGGCTGGCCCGTCATCCGGCGAGCTACGTCGCGCTCTATCACGATCCGGTCTTCGCCCGCGCGGTCGTCAACACGCTGATCTTCCTGATCATCGGCATCAACATCAAGATGTTGATCGCATTGTTTCTGTCGGGCTTCTTCGTGCAGTCGCGCTCGTGGATCCGCTGGCTGTCGGTCCTGTTTATCCTGCCCTGGGCGGTGCCGTCGATCCCGACCATCCTGTCGGTGCGCTTCATGTTGAATCCCGAATGGGGCGTCATCAACAATCTGATCTTCAAGTTCACCGCCGAGGATGGCCCGAACTGGCTGAACGATCCGGCGGTCGCGCTGACCATGGCGATCCTGATGCATATCTGGAAGTCGCTGCCGTTCTGGACGCTGATCCTGATGACCGGGCGGCTGGCGATCTCGCAGGATCTGTTCGAGGCCGCCGAGGTCGATGGCGCCAGCTGGTGGCAGAAGTTTCGCTTCATCACCTGGCCGTCGATGCAGACGCTCTATCTCACCTGCACGCTGCTCTCGATGATCTGGACGCTCGGCGATTTCAACAGCGTCTATCTGCTCACCGGTGGCGGCCCGGCCGACCTCACCCATGTGCTGTCGACCTTGGGCATCCGCTATCTCAGGCTCGATCAGCTCGACATGTCGATGGCGTCGATCGTCTGCGCGATGCCGCTGGTGCTGCCGCTGGTCTATGTGATGATGAAACGACTGTCGCGATGACGGCTGTCCTGATGACAAGGTTGGCGATGACGAGATTGGCGATGACAGGGTCGGCGCGATGAGGCTGCCGTCGCTCCGCGAGATCGGCACCGAGGCGCGGTTGCTGCTGATCGGCATTCCCGTCTTGATCTGGACGATGATCCCGATCTACCACATGTTCCTGTTCGCGATCTCGCCGAAGCAGGACGCCTTCGCCGGCAAATTGTGGCCCGATCATCCGACGCTGAATAATTTCAGGATCGTCTTCAATCAGCAGCATTACTTCCTGCGCGACTTCTGGGTGCAGTTCGGCAATTCGGTCGTCATCGCCGTCGCGGTCGGCGCGCTGACCTTGTTCATCGCGACCTGCGCGGCCTTCGCGATCAGCCGGCTGCGGGTGCCGGGCGGCCGCTTGGTGATGAATCTGGCGCTGTTCACCTATTTCATTCCGGCGGCGTTTCTCGCGGTGCCGATGTATCGCACGATGGGCAATTACGGCCTGCTCAACACTCACTGGGCGTGGATTCTGGCGATGGTGACGGTCGCCTCGCCTTACGCGATCTGGGTGCTGAAACAGGCCTCCGACAAATTGCCCATCGAGCTGGACGAGGCCGCCTTCATGGACGGCGCCAGTACATTGCAACTGTTCAGGCTGGTCTATGTGCCCTT
>JAQGJY010000174.1 GCA_028290325.1 Tardiphaga sp. | reverse complement strand
CCCGGTGACGGTCATTCCGGGCAACCTGACCGACGCGGATATCGACGCGCTGTCGTAGAGTTCCATCATCGGGGCTCTCCCCCCCCCCCGAAAGATGCGCGCCATCCCCGGAGGACGGCCTACTCTTGACCGTGCTTTTCCGATCGCCATTTGCTAGAAACACTCCACATTCACCCGATCGCGCCGGCCTTGAACCGGCGATGCGCCGGAGGCCACCATGTTCATCCAGACCGAAGCCACCCCAAATCCCGCCACGCTGAAGTTCATTCCGGGCCGCGACGTGCTCGACTCAGGGACGATGGAATTCACCACGCGCGCCGAAGCCGCGCGCTCGCCGCTGGCCGAAAGGCTGTTCGGCGTGCCCGGCGTCAGCGGCGTGTTCTACGGCTCGGATTTCGTCACCGTCACCAAGGGCGAAACCGATGAGTGGCAGCATATGAAGCCGGCGATTCTCGGCGCGATCATGGAACACTACATGTCCGGCGCGCCGCTGATGGCCGACGGCAGCGTCTCCGGCGACGAGACCGACAGCGAGGATGAATTCTTTGACGAGGCCGACGCCGAGACCGTCGACCAGATCAAGGATCTGATCGAGACCCGGGTCCGCCCGGCCGTCGCCAATGACGGCGGCGACATCACGTTTCGCGGCTTCAAGGAGGGCATCGTCTATCTGGCGATGAAGGGCTCCTGCGCCGGTTGCCCGTCCTCGACCGCGACCTTGCAGCACGGTATTCAGAACCTGCTCAAGCATTTCGTGCCCGACGTCATCGAGGTTCGCCCGATCTAACAGGCCTCACGCATTGGTCGCGGTTTTATCATGCTGATTCTCGCGATCGATACGGCGCTCGACGTCTGCGCCGCCGGCATTCTCGATACCGTCAGCGGTCAATTGATCGCGCACCGTTCGGTGCGGATGGCGCGTGGCCATGCCGAAGCTCTGATGCCGTTGATCGTCGAGGTGATGAAACAGGGCCGCGTCGGGTTCGGCGCGCTCGATCGCATCGCGGTGACGACCGGCCCCGGCAGTTTTACGGGTTTGCGCGTCGGGCTCTCGGCTGCGCGGGGCCTTGCGCTGGCGGCGAGCAAGCCGGTGGTCGGCGTGACCACGCTGACGGCGTTTGCCGCCGCCGTCATCAGCGAGACCGGCCGCAATCCGGTGATCTCCGTCATCGATGCGCGGCACGATCATGTCTATGTCCAGGTCGTCAGCGGCAATGGCGCGTCACTGATCCGGCCCAAGATTCTGCCAATCGACAAGGTGCTGGAGGCGTCGCGCTACGGCACCCCGATCATCGTCGGCAATGCCGCGCAATTGCTGGCGGATCGCTGGCCGGCCGATGTCCCGCCGGTGCTGGTCGATCCGAAGCCCGCGCCGGAGATTACGTGGATCGCGTGGCTCGGCGCGGCGGTCAATCCGGCGTCCGGGCCAGCGCGGCCGTTTTATCTGCGCGCGCCGGATGCCAAGCCGCAAACCTCCACGGCGTTGCCGCGCGCGGCGTCGTGATGCGCTGGCTGGCGCGGCTGTGGCCGTCTCCCACGCCGGCGGTCGAACCAGCGACCAGCCGGGATTCACAGGCTTTGGCGCGATTGCACGGCGCGTCGTTTCATCGTGGCTGGGGCGTGGCTGAATTCGAGCAGATGCTGCGCGAACGCAACACGCTGCTGCATCGGCTGCGCGCCGGTCGCCATGTGATCGGCTTTGCCGTCTCGCGGCTGGCCGCCGACGAGGCGGAAATTCTGTCGATCGCGATCGATTCCAAGCAGCGCGGCCGCGGCCTGTCGCGTGATCTGTTGCACACCCACCTTGGCCATCTCGCCGGGCGCGGCGTCCGCACCGTGTTCCTGGAGGTCGAGGAAAACAACCAGCCGGCGCGCAAACTTTACCAGCGCGCGGGTTTTGCGGTTGTCGGCCGCCGCGAGCGCTATTATCGCGAGCCCGGTGGCGCCGAATTGAATGCCTTGGTGATGCGTCGCGACTTGTCCTGACGCCGCGGCGGTGGCAGAACACGAGCGGCGTGGATTTGACATTCGCGTCACCACGCGCCGCGAGTTTGTCTCGCGAATGTCGAATTCAAAGCGCCGCTCGCACCGTGATTTTTTCGAGTGGTCTTGAATTCCAACATTCGCGAAAAGATGAGTGGCAATGGGATGCGAATGTTGGAATAGACCACTCGCCAAGCTGGAAACATCCCATGGCCGCTCTCCGATCCGTTCCTCCGCTCAAATCAGCCGGCATCGAAGCGCGTTGCGCGGCGACCGGCATGCGGATGACCGAGCAGCGCCGTGTCATCGCGCGCGTGCTGGCCGAATCGGCCGACCACCCCGATGTTGAGGAATTGTATCGCCGCTGCATCGGCGTCGATGACAAGATTTCGATCTCGACGGTCTATCGCACGGTGAAACTGTTCGAGGATGCCGGCATCATCGAGCGGCATGATTTCCGCGAGGGCCGCGCGCGCTACGAGCAGATGCCGGACAGCCATCACGACCATCTCATCAATCTGCGCGACGGCACCGTGATCGAGTTCACGTCCGAGGCGATCGAAGCCCTGCAGGCCGAAATTGCCCGCAAGCTCGGCTACAAGTTGGTCGATCATCGGCTCGAATTGTACTGCGTGCCGCTCGATGAGAAGGATCGGGACGAGACGTCGGACACCTGATGCATCCGGAGAGTTCGTCATTGCCAGCGCGCCGCCACGCCGCGGTTGCCGACATAACGCGCCGCCAGGCCATCCAGCACGTAACAGGCAACGCTGGTGGCTTCGTCGCATTCATCTCGCGGGGCGCGAGGCAAATGCGTCCCGCAATCACCCATCGTGGTTCATAAAATGACCATCGATCTCGTCATCTTCGACTGCGACGGCGTGCTGGTGGACAGCGAGGAACTGTCCTGTCGCGTGCATGCCGACGCGCTGACGCTGCACGGCTACGCCATCACCAGCGATCAGGTGCACGACCGGTTTCTCGGTCGCTCGGCAAAGCAGGCGCGCTTCGAGATCGAGACCGAGCTCGGCCGCGCGTTGCCGGAGGCCTACACGCTCCATCTGAAATCCGAGATCGACCGGGTGTTCGGTGACATGCTGCAGCCGATGCCGCATGTGAACGACGCGCTCGCGCGGCTCTCGCAGCAGCTCTGTGTCGCGTCGAGCGGGACGCCGACGCGCATTCGCAGCAGCCTGACGACGACAGGGTTGCTGGCGCATTTCGAGCCGCATCTGTTTTCGGCCGCCGATGTCGCGCAAGGCAAACCGGCGCCTGATTTGTTTCTCCATGCCGCCGCGCGGATGGCTGTCGATCCGCACCGCTGTCTGGTGATCGAGGACAGCATCGCGGGTGTCACGGCGGGCCTCGCCGCCGGTATGACGGTGCTGGGGTTCTGCGGCGGCAGCCATTGCCGGCCCGGCCACGCCAAGGTGCTGCGCGCGCTGGGCGCCCATGCGGTTTTCGACGATATGTCGCAACTGCCTGAATTAATTGAAAAATATGGCGGGTCCCGCGCGCGCGAGGGGCTCGGCCGGTGACCCTGACGAAGGCCGAACTGGATTGTTCGCGCGCGAAGCGCTATGTCCCCGCAGCCCCATCCCCGCTATATCAGGTCTCATGACGACGCCGCGCAAGCTGCATATCAAATCCTATGGCTGCCAGATGAACGTCTATGACGCGCAGCGCATGGTGGACGCGCTGGCGCCGCAGGGATTCGTCGAGACGGCCAGCGCCGACGACGCCGACCTGGTCATCCTCAACACCTGCCACATTCGCGAGAAGGCCTCCGAAAAGGTCTATTCCGAACTGGGACGGCTGCGCGTCGCCAAGGACGAAGCCGCCCGCAACGGCCGGACCATGCAGATCGCGGTGGCCGGTTGCGTCGCGCAGGCCGAAGGCGGCGAGATCATTCGCCGCCAGCCCGCCGTCGATGTCGTGGTCGGGCCGCAAAGCTATCACCATCTGCCGCGATTGCTGCGCGACGCCGCGCAGCATGGCCGCGCGCTGGACACCGAATTTCCAATCGAGGACAAATTCGGCCTGCTGCCGCCGCCATCGCCAAAGGCGATCCGCGCGCGGGGTATTTCATCCTTCGTCACCGTGCAGGAAGGCTGCGACAAGTTCTGCACCTTCTGCGTGGTGCCTTACACGCGCGGCAGCGAAGTGTCGCGTCCCGTCAAAGCCATCGCCGACGATGTGAAACGCCTCGCCGACAACGGCGTGCGCGAGATCACGCTGATCGGCCAGAACGTCAACGCCTATCACGGCGACGGCCCCGATGGCCGGCCATGGGCGCTGGGGTCGCTGCTCGCACAGCTCGCGGCCATTCCCGGCATCGCGCGGCTGCGTTATTCGACCAGCCATCCGAACGACGTCGAGGACACGTTGATCGCGGCGCATCGTGATCTGCCGGCGCTGATGCCGTTTCTGCATCTGCCGGTCCAGTCGGGTTCGGATCGCATTCTGGCGGCGATGAACCGCCGGCACACCGCCGACGCCTATCGCCGGGTGATCGACAAATTTCGCGAGGCGCGGCCCGACATGGCCTTCACATCGGATTTCATCGTCGGTTTTCCCGGCGAAACCGAGCAGGATTTTCAGGCGACGCTCGCGCTGGTCACACAAATCGGCTACGCTGGCGCCTATTCGTTCAAGTATTCGCCGCGACCGGGCACGCCCGCGGCCGAAATGCAGGAGACCGTGTCCGCGGCGGAGATGGACGAGCGATTGGTGCGGCTTCAGACTTTGATCGACACCCAGCAATCGGCCTTCAACGCCGCCGCCATCGGCACGACCGTCGACGTGCTGTTCGAGCGCGCCGCGCGCAATCCCGGACAGATCGTCGGCCGCACCGCCTTTTTGCAGCCCGCCCATGTGATGGCATCGCCCGACCTCATCGGACAGGTGCTGCCGGTCAAAATCGACAGCCTCGAACGCTATAGCCTGCTCGGCGCATTGGCCCAATCGGCCGACCTCAATGCCAATGTGTCATCCGTGCAGCCGGCCTCATCCCGTATGATGATTGGAGCCTGAACCCTTGCCCAAAAGCGCATCGGATTCGTCCTCGCTCGCCGCCGCCCGCAAGCTCGACACCATTGCCCAGCCGGAGACGCAAGTCGTTGTCGCCTTTGATGACAACCGCGCCGTGTCCGCCTTGGTCGGACCGTACGGACAGAACCTCGCGCTGATCGAGCGCAGGATGAACGTCGTGGTCGATTCGCGCGGCAACCACATCACCCTGGCCGGCACGCACGATGCCTGCGACGCCGCCAAGCGCGTGCTCGAAACGCTCTATGCGCAGGCGATGAAGGGCCACGACATCGCGCAGGGCGACGTCGAGGGGTCGATCCGCTCGGCGCTGGCGCAGGGCTCGCTGTTCGCGCTCGATCCAAAAGACAAGGACGGCGCGAAGCCCGGCACCTTCGAGGCGATCAATCTGCGCAAGCGTCCCGTGCGCGCGCGGACCGCCGCCCAGGACACCTATATTCGCGCGCTCAAGAGCCATGAACTGGTGTTCGGCATCGGCCCGGCCGGCACCGGCAAGACCTGGCTCGCGGTGGCGCAGGCCGCGCAACTGTTCGAGCGCAAGGAGGTCGATCGCATCATCCTGTCGCGTCCGGCGGTGGAAGCTGGCGAGCGGCTCGGCTTTCTGCCCGGCGATCTGCGCGAGAAGGTCGATCCGTATCTGCGGCCGATCTACGACGCGCTGTATGATTTGATGGATTCGCGCATCGTCGAGCGCGCCTTGCAGACCGGTGAAATCGAAATCGCGCCGCTGGCTTTCATGCGCGGCCGCACGCTGACCAACGCCGCGATCATCCTCGACGAGGCGCAGAACACGACGTCGATGCAGATGAAGATGTTCCTGACCCGGCTCGGCGAGAACAGCCGGATGATCATCACCGGCGATCCCAGCCAGGTCGATCTGCCGAATGGCCAGACCTCGGGGCTGGCGGAAGCCGCGAAACTGCTCGACGGCGTGCCGGGCATCGCGCAGGTGAAATTCACCGCGCAGGACGTCATCCGTCATGAACTGGTGGCGCGCATCGTCGCGGCCTATGAGGGTCAACCCAAACCGCCGGCGGCCGGCAAAGCCTGATGCCCCAACCTGACCTACCTGAGACTGACGTGCTCGTCGTCGCCGACGTCTGGCATGCCGAACCCGACGCCGAGGCGGTCATCCTGCGCGCGATCGATGCCGCCGCCGCCGTCATCACGACGGGTATCGGCGCGTGTGAACTCGCGGTCATGCTGACCGACGACGCCGGCATCCAGACCCTCAACGCCAATTGGCGCGGCATCGACAAGCCGACCAACGTGCTGTCGTTTCCCGCGTTGCCGCCGACCGGCACGCCGTTGCCCGGCGATCCGCCGCGCACGCTCGGCGACATCGCCATCGCCTATCAGACGACAAGGCGCGAGGCCGACGCCGAGGGCAAATTGTTCGCCGCGCATCTGACGCATCTTGCCGTGCACGGCTATCTGCATCTCGTCGGTTACGATCACGAGAACGACAGCGCGGCCGAGGAGATGGAGCAGCTCGAGCGCGACATCCTCGCCACGCTCGGCGTCGCCGATCCCTACGCCGATCCGGCTTCCACCTCTCGGCAGGCGGGCTGATATGGCCGATTCGGAACCCATTCACGACAATCCGCGCAACACGCGCAACCTTCCCGCCGTGGTGCCTGTCGGCGAGGTCGGCCGGCCGACCGCCGACACCTGGCTGACACGCGCGATCCGCACATTGTTCGGCTGGAAGCCCGGCTCGGTGCGTGACGATCTGCAAGTGGTGCTCGATGCCTCGACGCCGGACGAGACCTCGTTCTCGCCGATCGAGCGCACGATGCTGCGCAATATTCTCAATCTCAACGAACGGCGCATCGCCGACGTGATGGTGCATCGCGCCGATATCGTCGCCGTGAAGCGTGACGTTTCGCTGGCGGACCTGATGAGCCTGTTCGAGAGCGCGGCGCATTCGCGGCTCGTCGTCTATGGTGAAACGCTCGACGATCCCGAGGGCATCGTGCATATCCGCGATCTCGTCGCCTTCATGACCGCCCGCGCCCGCGGCGCGGTCACGATTCCGTCGAAGCGCAAGAAGCCGTTGCCCGGCGGGCTCGATCTGCGCGCCGTCGATCTGGCGATGCCGCTCAGCGAAACCAACATCATCCGCAAACTGCTTTACGTGCCGCCGTCGATGCGCGCGATCGACCTGCTCGCGCAGATGCAGGCGTCGCGGATTCATCTGGCGCTGGTCGTCGATGAATATGGCGGCACCGATGGCCTGGTCTCGATCGAGGATATCGTCGAGCAGATCGTCGGCGAGATCGATGACGAACACGACAGCGACGAGCCGCCCGACATCGTCAAGCACGGCGATTTTTACATCGCCGACGCACGCGCCAGTCTCGAGGACGTCCGCGCCATGATCGGCGATGAGTTCATCACCGGCGAGGCGGGTGAGGAGGTCGAGACCTTGGGCGGCTATCTTGTGACCCATGTCGGGCGCCTGCCGGTGCGCGGCGAAGTCATTTCCGGCCCCGGTCATTTCGAGATCGAAGTGCTCGACGCCGATCCTCGCCGCGTCAAGCGGCTGCGGATCAGTGTCAAGAAAGAGCGGCCGGCGCCGCGCACGCGCGAGACGCGGCGCCGCGATGCCGCGAGCGACACGACCGCGGCGTCAAGCGATGGTGCGCAGCCGTCGCCCGACACGTCCGGCGCGTCGCGATGACGGCAATGCAGCGCATCCGCGGCGTTGGCCTGACGATTATCTTGATGTGGGGCTGGAAGCGCGCGCTGCTGGCGCTGCTCGCCGGCGCGGTGTCGGCGTTGGCGATGGCGCCGTTCAATGCGTGGCCGGTGTTGTTCGTGACGTTTCCCGTGGTGGTCTGGCTGATCGACGGCGCGGGCGCGGGCAAGCTGCGCGGCATTCCCGCGGCGGCGTTGACCGGCTGGTGCTTCGGCTTCGGCTATTTCGTGCCGGGATTATATTGGATCGGCTACGCGTTTCTGGTCGATGCGCCGACCTTCGGCTGGCTGCTGCCGTTCGCCGTCGCTGGATTGCCGGCCTATCTGGCGATCTTCACCGCGATCGGCTTCGCGTTGGCGCGGGCGATCTGGACCCGCGATGCCTCGCGCGTGCTCGCCCTCGCCGCCTGCCTCACGATCGGCGAATGGCTGCGCGGCCATGTGCTGACCGGCTTCCCGTGGAATGCCTTCGGCTACGCGCTCAGTGAACCGCTGGCTCTGGCGCAAAGCTTTTCGCTGCTCGGCCTGTGGGGCATGACTTTTCTGGCGATCGCGATTTTCGCCAGTCCGGCGGTGCTGATCGACGGTCGTGGCTCGATCAGGCGACCGTGGCTCGCGCCGGTGATGGCGCTCGGCCTGCTCGTCGTGATGGCGGGTTATGGGGCGGTTCGTCTGTCGCGTGAGCCGACCAGGATGATCGACAGCGTCAAGCTGCGGATCATGCAACCGAACCTGCAACAGGACGTGCGCTTCAATTACGCGGCCAAGGCCGACGTGATGAAAAAGTATCTGACGCTGTCGGACCGCTCATCCGGCCCGCAATCGACCGGCGTCAAGGATGCCACCGTTTTGATCTGGCCGGAATCGGCGTTTCCGTTTTTTCTGACGCGCGAAGCCGATGCGATGGCACAGATCGCGAGCCTGCTGCCGCGCGGCACCGAACTGATCACGGGCTCGGTGCGGCCGCCGGAACAGCCGGCGAGCGTGCCGATCACGCGGGCGTATAATTCGATTTACGTCATCGACCACGAAGGCACGGTGAAGTCGGTCTATGACAAACTGCATCTGGTGCCGTTCGGCGAATATCTGCCCTATCAGAATCTGATGGAAAAGCTCGGCTTCGAGCAACTGACGAAAGTGCAGGGCGGCTTTCTCGCCGGGACGCGGCGCAGACCGATGGAGATCGCCGGCGCGCCGCCGATGTTGCCGCTGATCTGCTACGAGGCGGTCTTCACCGAGGACGCCGCGTCGGAAGGGGAGCGGCCGGGCTGGATCGTCAACCTGACCAATGACGGTTGGTTTGGCATCTCAACCGGCCCCTACCAGCACCTCCAGCAAACCCGCATGCGCGGCATCGAGCAGGGCCTGCCGGTGGTGCGCGCCGCCAATACCGGTATTTCGGCGGTGATCGATCCGCTCGGGCGTATCGTCGCGCGGCTCGACTTGGGCATTGAAGGCGTGTTGGATTCGCGACTGCCGACCGCGATTCCGGCTACGGTCTATGCCCGTGTCGGCGACATGCCCGCGCTGGTGCTGGTGGCGGCCGGATTGCTGATCGCGCTGGCGCGGCGGCCGCCCCGCCGCCGCGCGTAAGGCGGTTTGTCCAGTTCCGACCCGGCGGCGCTGACCGGTGACGGCGCGGCGCGGGATTTGACGCGGTCCGTCGCTAAGGCATATTGCGGTCGGAACCGGAACAGACGTGACGCGAAGGGTACAGATGTCGGCGAAAGAGCCTAATCCGATCGACAAATATGTCGGCAGCCGTATTCGGATGCGCCGCCTGATGCTGGGGATGAGCCAGGAAAAGTTGGGTGAGGCGCTCGGCCTGACGTTCCAGCAGGTCCAGAAATACGAGAAAGGCACCAATCGCGTCGGGGCCAGCCGGGTTCAACAGATTTCCGACATCTTGCAGGTGCCGGTGTCGTTTCTGTTCGACGGTGGACCCGGCACAAATGTCAACGTCGAAGGCTTCAGCGAGGCCGCGTCGCCGGCTTATGTCGCCGACTTTCTCGCGACGTCGGAAGGTCTTGCGCTGACCCGCGCCTTCACGCGTATTTCGGACGCGAAGCTTCGCCGCAGCATCGTCGATATGGTCGAGCAGATCGCCGCCCGGGATGCGCCGCACGGCGAAGGGTGACGGCCGTCAGAAACCCGCAAGCCCAGCAAATGTCCGACGATCCTTCCGATCATGACCAGTGGCACGGCTCCTTCTTTGGCCGCCGCAAGGGCCACAAACTCCGCGCGCATCAGGCCGACCTGATCGCCGGATTGTTGCCGACGCTGGCGCTCGACATTTCCAGCCGCGTCGACGACCTGGGTTCGGCGTTCGCGTCGCCGGTCGACAATGTGCGGCTTGAAATCGGCTTCGGCGGCGGCGAACATCTGATCGCGGAGGCGTTGGCGTTTCCCAACACCGGCTTTATCGGCTGCGAGCCCTACGTCAACGGCATGGCCAAGATTCTCGCGCAGATCGAGCACCACGGCATCAGCAACATCCGCCTGTTCGCGGGCGACGCGGCGGAACTGCTGGCCTGGGCGCCCGAAAAATCCCTGGCGCGCGTCGATCTCATCCATCCCGATCCGTGGCCGAAGAAGCGGCACTGGAAACGGCGGTTCGTGCAGGACGCGACGATCGCGCAGCTGGCGCGGGTGCTGCCCCCGGGCGGCGAGTTTCGCTTCGTCTGCGACATCGACACGTATGTCGAATGGACGCTGTGGCATCTGTCCCGGTCGCCGGACTTCGTGTGGCTGGCCGAGCGCGCCGACGACTGGCGGTTGCCGTGGGCGGGCTACACGATGACGCGCTACGGCCGCAAGGCGGAACGCGAAGGACGCCGCGCCGCCTATCTTCGCTTTAGGCGATCCTAAATTTCGATTCGCTAAACATAGACCGCGTCGTCAGCCGCCACATCCGGCTGACGCAGGCGCCAGAAGCCGACCGCGCGTTGCGCCGTGGCGCGCAGCAGCCGCTCGTAATGCAGCCGCGCGTCGGCGGCGACGCGCGCCGGTAAAGCCCGGGTCTGGCCGGGACGCATCGCGATCACGGTGTAAACCGTGCTCCAGTCCAGGCCGATGGCGCGGCCGAGCACCAGCACCGGATCATGCCGCTCGCCGCGCAACAGCTGATCGATCGTCGCGATCTGCGTGCCCGACAACGCCGACAGCGCCGCCACCACGGTTTCATAATCGCCGCGCGCGGCGGCATCCATCACGGCATTTTCGTTCAGCCTGCCGACGCGATGCAAGGCGAGGATCGCTTTTTGCGCCGGGACGAAGTCACGACGCAGCGACGCCGCAGGGGCGGTCGGGGCCGTCAGGCCGATCGCCTGGTGCCGCGGCGCCGGCAAGTTCGCCAGCAAACGGCGGCGCACGATCTCAACGCTGCCGGCGAGCAGATCTTTCAGATGCGCGTCCGACAGATCGTCGCGTTGCCCGACGGCGAGCGCCAGCGGGCCGTCGTCACCGGCGCGGCGGATCAGGCTGGAATAGCCGGCCTGCGAGAATTCCGCGCCGCTGTTTGCCGCCACGGCACGGACGACATCGCGTTCGCCGCGCCGGACGATCACGTCAGTGACGAGCGGCGTCAGCACCGGACGACGGGATATCGCCAGCAGATGCGGCTGGCCCTTCATGCGCGCGATCTCGATCAGTGTCGGATCATCGACAACCGTCGAGCGGCCAAGCAGCGGACCGGAGATCGCGATCAGATTGTCATGGACCAGTCGGCCGACCAGTCGCGGCGGCGCGTTGGCCAACGGCGCCATTTGCGCCGCGAGTTCGGCGCGGGCGGCGGGATCGGATTGCGAAATCAGCCCGGTCAGAACGTCATCGAACAACGCGACATGGGCCGCGCCGAAATGCGGCGCACCCTGCGCGAACAATTTGCCGATCTGCCGGATCGCTCTGGTTTTACGCTCGGGATTCCCGCTCGCCAGGACGTCGTCGAGGCCCGGAATGAGAGTCGTCGCCGCGTCCATGAAAATACCTGAGACGCCCCGATGGCGACGGGGACAAACCTAATTCGGCAGTGTGAACGAAGGGTTAGCCATAATCGCCGGGCGGCGCGGCCGATGCGAAATCAGCGCCGCGGGCGGCTTCGCCCTTGCCGGGATGCCCAGAACCGGCTATATGCCGCGTAACTTATGGTTCTCATACGATCGCGTTTGAGAGTGGGCCCGTCCGGACCCGCTCTTTTTTATTACCTGAACGGACCCCGTGGTTTGAAGTCGTCGGCCGATACCATCGCCGTCGCTTCAGGATCGAGTCCGCCGGACGCTTTCGATCGACGGGCCATTTCAACACAACCGACCGCTGACATAACCGACCGCATGACCGACGAGACCGCCGCCCTGACAGAGACCGATCTTGAACTGCTCGCCGAACCCCGGCTGGTGGTTGAACCAGGCATGGGCGCGCGCGTCGCGGCCGTCGCCGCGCCGGTCTTGCAGGGCATGGGCTACCGGCTGGTGCGGATCAAGATTTCCGGCGAACTCGGCTGCACCGTGCAGATCATGGCCGAGCGGCCGGACGGCACCATGCAGCTCGAGGATTGCGAAGCGATCTCGCGGGCGCTGTCGCCGGTGCTGGACGTCGCCGACCCGATCGAAAAAGCCTATCGGCTTGAGGTTTCATCGCCCGGCATCGATCGTCCGCTGGTCCGGCGCTCGGATTTCGCGCGCTACGAAGGACATGAGATCAAGATCGAGATGGCGGTGCCGCACGAGGGCCGCAAGCGCTTTCGTGGCCTGCTCGGCGCGCTCGACGGCGACACGATCCGGCTGCAACGCGAGGACAATCGCAAGGGCGAGGCGCAGACCGACCTGGTGCTGGCGATCGAGGATATCGCCGATGCGCGGCTGGTTCTGACCGATGAGCTGGTTGCGGAATCGATGCGTCGCGGCAAGCTCGCCGAGCGCGATCTGAAGCAGGAACTCGGCCTTGCGCCGCCGCCTCCGCCGCATGCCAAACGCAGCGATCCGTCGCGCGACAGCAAGCCGAAAGCAAAAATTAAAGACAAGAAGGCAAAGACGGCAAAGAAGCCGGCCCCGACCAACACCAAAGACCACCGGCTCGCCGCCGCAGAACGCCGGCGACTGGGCCTTACCGATTCGCCCACCACAGATTCGTCTGAAGGAGACTGAGCAAATGGCAGCCGTCAGCGCCAATAAACTCGAATTGCTACAGATCGCCGATGCCGTCGCGCGCGAGAAATCGATCGACCGCAGCATCGTGATCGAAGCGATGGAGGACGCGATCGCCAAGGCCGCGCGGGCTCGCTACGGATCGGAAACCGACGTTCACGCCGAGATCGACGCCAAGAAGGGCGAGCTGCGGCTGTCGCGCCACATGCTCGTGGTCGATGTCGTGGAAAATTCAGCGAACCAGATTTCGCTCAAGGACGCGCAGCGCGCCAATCCCGGCGCCCAGGTCGGCGACACCATCGCCGATACGCTGCCGCCGCTGGAATACGGCCGGATCGCGGCGCAGTCGGCCAAGCAGGTGATCGTGCAAAAAGTGCGCGAAGCCGAGCGTGACCGGCAATATCAGGAGTTCAAGGACCGCATCGGCGACATCGTCAACGGCACCGTGAAGCGCGTCGAATATGGCAGTGTGATCGTCGATCTCGGGCGTGGCGAGGCCATCGTGCGCCGCGACGAGATGCTTCCGCGCGAAGTGTTCCGCACCGGCGACCGGGTCCGCGCCTATGTGTTCGACGTGCGCCGCGAAACCCGTGGCCCGCAGATCTTTCTGTCGCGCACCCATCCGCAGTTCATGGCGAAACTGTTCGCGCAGGAAGTGCCGGAAATCTATGACGGCATCGTCGAGATCAAGGCCGTGGCCCGCGACCCCGGTTCCCGCGCCAAGATCGGCGTGATCTCGCGCGATTCGTCGGTCGATCCGGTCGGGGCTTGCGTCGGCATGCGCGGTTCGCGCGTGCAGGCCGTCGTCAACGAGTTGCAGGGCGAGAAGATCGACATCATTCCGTGGTCGCCGGATATCGCCACCTTCATCGTCAATGCGCTGGCTCCCGCCGAAGTCTCGAAGGTCGTGATCGACGAGGACCGTGAGCGCATCGAGGTCGTGGTGCCCGACACCAACAACCAGCTCTC
>JAQGJY010000163.1 GCA_028290325.1 Tardiphaga sp. | reverse complement strand
CCAGCAACCGTCGGCGCAGATGATCGAGCCGGATATCCAGCAGCGCCTCGGAGATCGAGACGCCGCGCTGAGCGGCCTGGTCCACGTCGGTGGTCAGGACTCGGCCGAACCCGCGAGCCGTTGGCCTGCCCCCGTCAAAGTCCGTGGTCGACCTGACCTCATGCCGACATCACCGCGCCAGCCGCTATTCGGTATCCGGTCTGATCCGGACACGTCCGCTGTAAGCCTATGCATATGTCGCGCCGGCCGAAAGTTTTTTCGTCCGGCGGCTGCTGGATTCGTTTTCCGGCTAGCGCCCGAGGCGATGGCATCGCAGTCTGCGGCGGAACGGTTTCAGGAGGGGCAGACCATGGCGGCACTGGACAAAGGCATCACGCGCGGCGGCGAGGGTCATTCCGGAAAGAGCTGGACTATTCTCGGTCAGGTCTACTTCCCGAAGGCCATGACGGACTCGACGTTCGCCTTCGAGACCAACAGCCAGCCCGGCCAGTTCGTGCCGGTGCATATCCATCCGACGCAGGAAGAGTTCATTCTCGTGCAGGAGGGCGTGCTCGACCTCAAGCTCGACGGCGAATGGGTGCGGGCCGAAGCGGGCGATCTGGTGCGCCTGCCCCGTGGTATTCCGCACGGCTATTTCAACAAATCGGACAAGCCCGCGCGCGCCTTGTTCTGGGTGTCGCCGGCGCGGCAGCTCGAGGCGTTGTTCGAGAAATTGCACGACCTCACCGATGTTGCCGAGATCGTTCGCATCTCGGCCGCGCATGAGGTCGACTTCTTGCCGGAAGAGGCCAACGCCTGAGACGTCGCGCCAGCCATTCTTGATCTGATCGCGCGCGGACGCAAGGTCCGGTAGCGCATCGCGCTGGAAAGGCCGTTGTTATGAGAGCCGGGAAGCTGCCTTTGATTCAGCGAATCAGCCTAAGTGCTCAGCGATCCCTGGCGCATCAGCGTCAGCTTGGCCATCAGCCGGATGCTGCGCTTGCCGACCAATGCGGTCGCCTCCAGCGTCGCGCCCTTGTCGTCGCAGGTGCCGGAAAAGCCGACGCCGACTTCGAGACCGCCGAACAGAGGATGTTCACTCTTGGCCGGCGTGTGCTCCTGATTGAGGAAGCTGCCCTTCCAGCGGCCGTTGATGCTCGAATAGGTGCCGAGATAATAAAAGAACGCATCGCCGCCGAGGATGCGACCGTCATACAGCAGCATGATCCCGGTCAGTCCGACATTGATGCCGTCGAGCGCCTGCATGTGGACCGAGTAGAGCCCGTTGATGATGCCGCCTGCCCCGACCGCGTCCGGTCCGGGCAACGGACCGATCTCGTCGCCGAGCGCCGTCATCACCGACCGGAACGGCGCGCCGGGCAGCTGCCGCGAGCCGCCGTGAAAATGCCAGGCGTCGCCATGCGCCTTGCCGACGATCTGAACCGTCGCGTCGTCCGCGCCGAGCAGCGACTTGTAGCTCAGATCCGGATTGTGCCTGTGAATGCCGACATCGGCGATGATCTCGCCATCGATCTCGTCATAATGGCCGATATGCGCGAACGCCGAATTGCCACCCAGCATCTCGCCACCGCCGACATACATGACGCTCCGGCCGGGCGTTTCGCCGACGTGAAATGCACACTTGTAGAAACCGCGAAACACTGGAAAGTCCCCACTTGCCCGACAGCACGTTAGCGCTTTTTGCGCCGTGGAACCACTGTCGGAACATCTATTTGCCTCTGAAGCGCGGTTTGCGTCGGTCAAGAAATGCCGACACGCCCTCCTTGCTGTCGGCGCTGAAGCCGGCGAGCGCGAACTGGTCACCGTCCATATGCGACGCGAGATCGTCGAGCGCGTAGGCCAACCGGTTCACCGTCAGCTTGGTCATCGCCACCGAGATCGGCGGCTGCCTCGCGATTTTCGTTGCCAGCGCCATCGCGGTGTCGAAAGCCGCGCCAGCCGGCGCGAGATGCTCGACCAGCCGCCATTCATAGGCCTCCGCCGCGCTGATGCGGTCGTCCGCCAGGATCACCGCCTGCTTCGTGCGCGCCGGCCCCATCAGATGCAGCATGCGTGGGACGCTCTGCCAGCTCATGTTCATGCCGAGGCCGATTTCGGGCACCCGCAGATGGGCGTCCTGCGCCATCACGCGAAAGTCGAGCGCGACCGCGAGCGCGACACCGCCGCCGACGCAAAAGCCTTCGATCGCGCCGATCGTGACCTGCTCCATCTCCTGCCACGCTTTGGTCAGGCGCGGCCCGAGCTTGAGGTGCCGGCGCAACGCGCCAAGGTCCATGGCCGCCCGCGCCCGCCCCTCCGGGTCTTTGAGGTCAAAGCCGGCGCTGAAGGCCTTCGCGCCGCCGGTCAGCACCACGACGGAGGTCGCCGCGTCGTCCTCGAAGCTGCGCGCGGCCTCGGTGAGTTGGCGCAAGGCCTCCGGCGACAGCGCGTTGATGCCGTCGCCGCGATCGAATCGCACCACGGCGATGCGGCCTTCGGGGCCGAGCCCCTTCTCGATGCTGACCAATCGCGGCATGCCGTCTGCGTCCTTCGTTTGTTTTTTTGATTGTGGAGCGGTGCGGCGGCGCGCTATTTGCCGGGCGGCGGAAACCGAACCGTGGTGCCGACCGTGAACCAGTTCGAGCCTTCGCCTGTAATGTTGTGGCCGTAGATCACATCGACGGAGAAAGTCTCGTTCGGCCGGTAGCGAAATCCGGTCTGGATGCGCGGCCTGATCTGGCTCGGCTGATCCGCGACGGCGGCGCCGGCCAGCCCGAACGCCTCGATCGTGAACGACCACAGCTCGCTGAACTTCCAGTCGAAGCCCGCGCCGTATTGAAAATAATGTCGATCGTTGACGCGATCCCAGAACCAGCCGGCGTTGAGATTGACGCGCGTCACCTCGGAAAACCGGAACGTCGCGGGGATTTCCGCAAAGGCGTTCAATTGCTCGCCGCTCTGGGTGTCAAACGCGGAGCCAGCCAGAAACGAATAACCCCATTTGCCGATGCCGGTCGGCTCGATGTTGAACTTGAGTTTCGGCTGCACGAAGGTGCTCCACGCACCATCCGACCGGGAACGGCTGGTCAGCAGGCTGAGTTCGACCGGCTTGCCGATCTCGATCACGCAAGACGGATTGGCGACGGCGAGCAAATCGCCGTTCTTGGCGGCGGACAGCCAGCTTTCCAGCTTGCACGTATTGAGGTCGGAGATGTCGGCGGCATCAACCATGTACGCGCCGTTGGCCGCCAAGGCATCGCCTGTCAGCAATAGCGCGAGCGCCGTCGCGACGACGCCAAGCACGACCAGCAGACGGGGAATCCAGCGTTCCATGACGGATAGGCTACCAGCTTCGCGGCTCGACAGCGCCGGAATATTGCGATTATCCTCATCCGCATGAGCGAGCATCATCACCACGATCACGACCATTCGGAATTGTCGGACACCGAGCTGCGGGTCCGCGCGCTGGAAACCGTCTTGACCGAAAAAGGCTATATCGATCCGGCCGCGCTGGATGTCATCATCCAGTCCTACGAAACCAAAATCGGTCCACACAGCGGCGCGCGGGTCGTCGCCAAGGCTTGGGTCGACCCCGCCTTTCGACAGGCGCTGCTGGACGACGGCACCAAGGCCGTCAACACGCTCGGCCATGTCAGCCGCACCGGCGACCACCTCGTGGTGATCGAGAACACGCCGCGACGCCATAACATGGTCGTCTGCACATTGTGCTCCTGCTACCCCTGGGAAATGCTTGGCCTGCCGCCGGTCTGGTACAAGGCCGCGCCCTATCGCGCCCGCGCGGTCAAAGACCCGCGCGGCGTGCTCGCCGATTTTGGCGTCAGCCTTGCGCGGGACATCGACATCCGGATCTGGGATTCGACGGCGGAAACCCGCTTTCTGGTGCTGCCGATGCGACCAGACGGCACCGATGGCTGGAGCGAACAGCAACTCGCCGAATTGGTGACGCGGGATTCGATGATCGGCACCGGGCTGCCGAAGCAGCCGGAGACCGCGCTATGAACGGCGTTCATGACATGGGCGGCATGGACGGCTTCGGCCGTGTCGTGCCGGAACCGGGCGAGCCGGTGTTTCATGCGCCATGGGAAGGCCGCGTGCTGGCGATGGTGCGCGCGATGGGTGCGGCCGGCGCCTTCAACATCGACAGCTCGCGATATTATCGCGAGGCGTTGCCGCCCGCTGTCTATCTGTCCAGCAGCTACTATCGCAAGTGGCTGCTCGGCCTCGAGGACATGCTGGTCGCCAGAGGCGTCATTGGCGCGGACGAGGTGGCGGCCGGCCAGGCGTTGCGGCCGCCGAAACCGTTACGCGCGCGGCGCTCGCGCCCGAGAATGTGCCGGCGACGTTGGTGCGCGGGCAGTTCGGCCGCCCGGCTCCGCGGGCTGCGATGTTCAAGCCCGGCGATCGCGTCCGCGCGAAAAACATCCATCCGGCGACGCATACGCGCCTGCCGCGTTATGTGCGCGGGCATCTCGGGACCGTCGAGCGCGACCACGGTTGTCACGTGTTTCCCGATAGCGCCGCGCATGGCGGTGGCGACGATCCGCAATGGCTTTACACGGTCGTGTTCGACGGCGCGGAATTGTGGGGCCCCGATGGCGATCCGACCGTCACGGTTTCGGTCGATGCCTTCGAGCCCTATCTGGAGCCGGCGTGAGCGACGTCCTCTCAGCCCTGCCCGGCCTGCCGCGCGACGTCGATGGTCCGGTGTTTGCCGAGCCATGGCAGGCGCAGGCCTTCGCGATGACCCTGACGCTGCATGCGCGCGGCGTGTTCACCTGGGCCGAATGGGCGGCGGCACTGGCCGCCGAGATCAAGCGCGCGCAGGCGGCGGGCGATCCCGACACCGGCGAGACCTATTACTGGCACTGGCTGGCGACGCTGGAGCGCCTCGTCGCCGACAAGGGCGTCGCGACGCGCGAGCTGTTGAAGCGCACGCGCGATGCGTGGGATCATGCGGCGGACCGCACGCCACACGGCATGGCGATCGAATTGCACGAGGCGGATTTCCACAGCTAGCGCGTTGCTCAGCCATTGTCCCCCCAAAGGCCGGAAACAGTACGCCCATCATATATGTTCAGGACCACTGGGCCCTGCGCCGTCGCAGAAAATGACGCTGTGCCTGCAATCACCGCCGTGGGTTGCGGCAGGTCAGTCCGGGCGCACCGTTTTTGCCGCGAACTCCCGCCAGCCTTTGGCGCGCAAGGCGCAGGCCGGGCATACGCCGCAGCCATAGCCCCACTCATGCCGCGTGCCGCGTTCGCCAAGATAGCAGGTGTGCGAATGCTCGCGAATGAGATCGACCAGCGCGCCGCCGCCCAGATCCCGCGCCAGCGCCCATGTCGCCGCCTTGTCGAGCCACATCAGCGGCGTGTGCAGTTGGAACGGTTTCGCCATGCCGAGATTGAGCGCCGTATTCAGCGCCTTGATGGTGTCGTCGCGACAATCCGGATAGCCGGAATAATCCGTCTCGCACATGCCGCCGACGATAGCGAGAATGCCGCGCCGATACGCCAGCGCCGCCGCGAAGGTGAGAAACACCAGATTGCGCCCGGGCACGAAGCTGTTCGGCAATCCGGTCGCATCCATCTCGATCGCGACGTCGCGCGTCAGCGAGGTTTCCGACATCGTGCCCAAGGTCGGGATGTCGATCGTGTGGCTGTCGCCGAGCCGCGACGCCCATTCGGGTTTGATCGCGCGCAGGCCGTCGAGGAGCCGGGCGCGGCAATCGAGTTCGATGGCATGGCGCTGGCCGTAATGAAAGCCGACCGTCTCGACGCGGGCGTAACGCGACAGCGCCCAGGCCAGGCAGGTCGCGGAATCCTGTCCGCCGGAGAACAATACGAGGGCCGTGGCGTCGGTGATGGAATTGCTCATGGCACCATTCTAGCATCGGTGAAAGCGGCTGGCGATCCGGTGCCGTCCGGCGCATAGAGAGGCCATCAACAAGGGCCCGACATGATGACGCCGTCCAAGGATATCTCCCGACTCATCGCGATCATGGCGCGGCTGCGGACGCCGGTGACCGGCTGTCCGTGGGATCTCGAACAAACCTTCGCGACGATCGCGCCTTACACGATTGAGGAGGCCTACGAGGTTGCCGACGCGATCGCCAAGGGCGACATGCAGGATCTCTGCGACGAACTCGGCGATCTGTTGTTGCAGGTGGTCTATCACGCCCGCCTGGCCGAGGAGCAGAACGCTTTTGCGTTCGCCGATGTGGTCGAGGCGATCACGAAGAAACTGATCCGGCGGCACCCGCATGTATTCGCCGACGCCGACGGCAACATTGCCCCCGCCGGGGTCAAGAGTGCGTGGGACCGGATCAAGGCCGAGGAAAAAGCCGAGCGCGCCGCGCGCCATCCGGCGGCCGCTCTCGCGTCGTCATCGCTGTTGTCGAAGGTGAAAGCCGGCCTGCCCGCTCTGACCCGCGCGATGCAATTGCAGCAGGCGGCGGCGTCGGTCGGCTTCGACTGGAACGATCCGCGCGCTGTGCTGGCGAAAATCCGCGAGGAAGCCGACGAGATCGAAGCCGCGCTCGATCGCGGCGACAAGACTGAGATCGCGGCCGAGACCGGCGACCTGATGTTCGCGCTGGTTAATCTCGCGCGTCACGTCGGCGCGGATCCTGACCAGGCATTGCGCGGCACCAACGCGAAGTTCGAGCGGCGCTTCGCGTTCATCGAACGGGCCTTGGCGGCGCGGGGCCGCGCCTTGCGGGAGGCTTCGCTGGAGGAGATGGACGCGCTGTGGAATGCGGCGAAGCTGGGCGAGAAGGCGTAAAGTTCAGCGCGCGGCGGACGAGATGCGATACGCTCGTTCGCGGAGCCGAGGCCGTAGCGACGGCAGTCTCTGGACGCGGGTCTCCGACACGGTTCCGGCTTCGCGGCACACCCCGACGCGATGCGACATGCCTTGCGCTGCGCAGGTGCTGCGCGCCCCGGAGATTATTTACTCGCCCGCATCCTCGTGCAGCACCGCGCCATACTTGTTGATGACCAAATCCCGCTTGGTCTCATCGACGCGCACCGTCATGGCATAGCGGCCGTTTTGCAATTCCTTGGCGAGCACTTCGGCATTGCGATGCAGCCAGCTCACCCCCGCGCCATCGGCGGCGTCGATCGTCAGGTCCAGCGCGAAGCGCGTCGCCGCGAGGCGCTGCTCGATCGCCAACAGCAGATCGTCGACGCCCTCACCGGTTTCCGCCGAGACCAGAAAACACGGATGCGCGGCGTCGCGTCGGGTCGCGATGTTCTGCAAATTCTCGCGCTGCTCCGGCGTGAAGCGATCGATCTTGTTCCAGACTTCGATGATGCCCTTGCCGGCTTCAGGATCGATCCCGAGCTGGCGCAGCACCGCATCGACGTCGCTCTGCTGTGCGTCCGCGTCCTCGTGCGCGATATCGCGGACATGGAGGATGACATCGGCCTCCAGCACCTCTTCGAGCGTGGCGCGAAAGGCCGCGACAAGCTGGGTCGGCAAATTTGAAATGAAGCCGACCGTATCCGACAGCATGGCCTTGCCGCCATGCGGCAGCGTCAACGCCCGCAAGGTTGGATCGAGCGTGGCGAACAGCATGTCGGCCGCCTGCACGTCGGCGCGGGTCAGGCGATTGAACAGCGTCGATTTGCCGGCGTTCGTATAACCGACCAGCGCCACGACACGATACGGCACGCGCTTGCGGCCGGCGCGATGCAGCCGCCGCGTCGCCTGCACCTTGGCGATCTCGGCTTCCAACCGCGAGATGCGATCGCCGATCAGCCGGCGGTCCGCCTCGATCTGGGTTTCGCCCGGTCCGCCCATGAAACCGAAGCCGCCGCGCTGCCGTTCCAGATGGGTCCACGACCGCACCAGCCGGCTGCGCTGATAATTCAGATGCGCGAGTTCGACCTGCAACGACCCTTCCTTGGTCTTGGCGCGGCGGCCGAAGATTTCCAGAATGAGTCCGGTGCGATCGAGCACCTTGGTATTCCAGGCCTTCTCAAGGTTGCGCTGCTGGATCGGCGACAACGCGCAATCCATCACCACGAGATCGGCCTCGTGCGTCTTGATGAGGATCTCGATGTCCTCGACCTTGCCCTTGCCGAGATAGGTCGCGGGTCTGATCTGGCTGAGCGGGGTCAGCACCGCTTCCGCGATGACGAGATCAATCGCGCGCGCCAGACCGGCGGCTTCTTCAAGCCGCGCCTGGGCGTCGCGGACAACCCGGTCCGGCGCCGATCTGTCCGGAACGTGATTGTCCGATTGCGGCTCGGCCTCGCCGCGTCGCATCCGCAGATAGGGACCGACGACGACAACACGTCCAGTCGGGTCGCTTCGCTCGGTGCGGGGACGGTCGGCGTCCCCCTGGAAAGTCCGGGGTTCCAATCAGTCAGCCTTCAACTTGGTGCGTCCTCGCCACCTTCGAACAATTGAATCGGCGCGCCCGGCATGATCGTCGAGATCGCGTGCTTATAGACAAGCTGCGAATGGCCGTCGCGGCGCAGCAGCAGACAGAAATTGTCGAACCACGTGACGATGCCTTGCAGCTTGACGCCATTGACGAGGAAGATCGTCAACGGGGTCTTGGTTTTGCGAACGTGGTTGAGGAAGGTGTCCTGTAGATTTTGTGCGCGGTCGGCCGCCATTGTTTTTGTCCCGCAGTCTCGTTTGTTTGTTTTTATGCCGGAAGTCGCACCCGATGCCCTCTTCGGGGTCTCTGGATGCGGTTCAGACGGCCTGATGTCCGGAGATGTCCCTTTCTCCAGCACAGGTTGTGATGATTAGAGGCCAGGCGGGCTTTTTAGGCAAGCCGGATTGGGCAAGTTGCACGTCCCGTCCCACGGAATTATTACACGGCTTCCGCGAAACGGTGAAATTCCTCGCGCAGACGACGCGCGATCGCGCCCGGACGGCCATCGCCGATCGGTTGGTTGTCGATGGCGACGACTGGCATCACGATCTGGCTCGACGCGGTGACGAACGCTTCCTTCGCCGCCGCCGCCTCGGCCGGCGTGAACGGGCGCTCCTCCAGCTTCAGTTGCATGGCGGCAAGCACGTCGATCAGCACGGCCCGGGTGATGCCGGCGAGGATGCCGCTGTCGGCCGAACGGGTGACGACGCGGTCGTCCTTGGTGATGATCCAGGCATTGCTCGACGCGCCTTCGGTGACAAAACCCTGTGCGTCGACATACCACGCTTCGCTTGCGCCTTGCTCCCGCGCCGCCTGCTTGGCGAGCACGTTGGGCAGCAGCGATACGGATTTGATGTCCACGCGCGGCCAGCGATTCTCCGCGTGCGTGATCACCTTGATGCCGCGCGCGGCGGTGTCGCTGCCTTTCTGCGGGCTGATGCCGCGCGCCGTGACGACGACGCTCGGCGCGACCGGATGCGTCGGGAACGCGTGATCGCGCCGCGACACGCCGCGACTGACCTGCAGATAGACGATGCCGCTGCGGACGCGGTTACGGCGCACCACCTCCTGCATCACGATCTGCAACGCCGCGAGCGCCATCGGCATCGCGATCCGCAACTCGCGCAATGAGCGTTGCAGCCGCGTCATGTGTTTGGTGAAATCGATGATCTTCGCGCCGCGAATTTCACAGACCTCATAGACGCCGTCGGCGAATTGATAGCCGCGATCCTCGATATGGACGCTGGCCGCGCCCATCAGTTCGTACTGGCCGTTGACATAGGCGATGCGTGACATGGGTTTCCGTAATACGTGGGATGAGAGCAGACGATCTGGTCTTCGGGTTCGGGATGATCGGTCCAACGGATGCTGCCTCACCTCTCCCCCAGCGGGGAGCGGCAGCGCGCCGCCGACGCTTTTCCAAAACGTGTCGGTGTGCCCTACCCCACGCCCAACGCCTTGAGCTTGCGATGCAGCGCCGAGCGCTCCATGCCGACGAACTCCGCCGTGCGCGAGATGTTGCCGGAGAAACGGCTGATCTGCGCGATCAGATAATCGCGCTCGAACACCTCGCGCGCCTCTCGCAGCGGCAAGCCCATGATGTGCTCGCCATTGGTCGAGGTCGGCATCGCCGGCACCATCGAGCCGACATCCTGCGGCAGCATGTCCGCACTGATGACGACTTCCGGACCGCCGCCCGCCAGGATCATCACCCGCTCGACGTTGTTGCGAAGCTGGCGGACGTTGCCGGGCCAGACATGCGATTGCAGCACCGCCATCGCATCCTCGCCGATCTTGCGTTTCGGCAGGCCGGTCGCGACGGAAATCTGCTCCATGAAATAGTCGATCAATTCGGGGATGTCCTCGCGGCGCTCGGACAAAGGCGGCACGCGGATCGGCACCACCGACAGCCGATGATAGAGGTCTTCGCGGAAACGGCCCTCGGCGATTTCCTCTTCGAGATTGCGCGCCGTCGATGAGATGATCCGGACATCGACATTGATCTTCGCGGTGCCGCCCGAGCGCTGGAAGGTCTGATCGACCAACACGCGCAGAATCTTGTTCTGGGTCTCGCGCGGCAGATCGCCGATCTCGTCGATGAACAAGGTGCCGCCATGCGCCTCCTCCAGCGCGCCGGGCTTGCGCTGCTGCAGGCCGTCGGCCGATTGCTCGATGCCGAACAGCTC
>JAQGJY010000078.1 GCA_028290325.1 Tardiphaga sp. | reverse complement strand
TTCTGGCGCCATCAGCGGATGACATATTGATGCGCGTCGTCGGCGGGCGGCTGCGGGGCCGCAACATCGCCTCGCCTCAATCCAACGACATCAGGCCGACGCAGGATCGCCTGCGCGAGGCGCTCTTCAATATTCTCGCGCATGGCTACGGCAATCCGGTCGTCGACGCGCGCGTGCTCGACCTGTTCGCCGGGACCGGCGCGCTCGGTATCGAGGCGATCTCGCGCGGCGCCGGGTTTACGTTGTTCGTCGATAACGGGGCCGAAGCGCGGGCGCTGTTACGCAATAATGTCGAGGCGCTCGGGCTCGGCGGCGTCAGCAAGATCTACCGCCGCGATGCCACCAATCTCGGTCCCGCGCATCCCGTCGAACCGTTCGCCGTGGCGTTTCTTGATCCGCCTTATGGCAAGGGCCTTGCCGCGACGTCGCTGGCGTCGCTGCGCGATGGCAAATGGCTGGCGCCGGACGCGCTGGTGATCGTCGAAGACAGCACGTCGGCCGCGATCCAGGCGCCGGATGGCTATGACGAACTCGAACGTCGCGCCTATGACGACACCGAATTCGTATTCTTAAGGGTGCTCTAGCGACAGCCTCGCGCGCGTTCGGCGATGATGACGTCCGCCGCTGATACTACCTTCGGCCGAAGAGTTTCTCGATGTCGGTCAGTTTCAGTTCCACATAGGTGGGGCGGCCGTGATTGCACTGGCCCGAATTGGGCGTGTCTTCCATCTCCCGCAGCAGCGCGTTCATTTCCTCGGGCTTGAGACGACGTCCGGCGCGGACCGAGCCGTGGCAGGCCATCGTCGCGGCGACATGCATCAGCCGGCGTTCGAGCGGCAACGCTTCGTCCCATTCCGCCATGTGTTCGGCGAGATCGCGCAGCATCGCGCGCGCATCCGTCGCGCCCAGCAGCGACGGCGTTTCCCGCACCGCGACAGCGCCCGGTCCGAAGCTCTCGATCGCCAGCCCGAACGAGGCGAGTTCGTCGCCACGCGCGACCAACTTTTCCACCGTGCTCTCATCGAGTTCGACGATCTCGGGGATCAGCAGGATTTGCCGCTGCACCCCGTTGGCCGCGAGCGCGGCCTTGAGCTTTTCATAGACGATGCGCTCGTGCGCGGCGTGCTGATCGACGACGATCAAACCGTCGCGCGTCTGGGCCACGATGTAGGTGTCGTGAATTTGCGTGCGCGCCGCTCCGAGCGGGCGGTCCACTAAATCCGTCGGCGCGTCGATGTCATCGCGAATGTCGGCGCTCGGCGCACCGACATCGAATCCGGCTTGGGCGCGCTCGCCGAATCCACCAGCGAATCCTTGTGCCGGGGCGGCGGGCGAGGCGCGCCAGTCCCAGTTCGTGCGCGGCGTGAATGACGGTGCGTAAGACGGCCGAAACGAGTCCAGCGCCTCGCCGCCGCCATGCGCGGCGCTACGCCGGCCTTCGCGCGCGAGCCCGTCTTTCAGCGCATGCACGATCAGGCCGCGCACGAGGCCCGCATTGCGAAATCGCACCTCGGTCTTGGCCGGATGGACGTTGACATCGACCTCGGCGGAATCGAGCGTCACAAATAGCGCCACGATCGGGTGGCGGTCGCGCGGCAGATAATCCGCATAGGCCGCGCGCACCGCGCCGAGAATGAGCTTGTCGCGCACCGGGCGGCCGTTGACGAACAGAAATTGCCCGAGCGCATTGGCGCGCGTCAGGGATGGCGCCGCCGCGAAGCCATCGACACGGACGTCGTCGCGCTCCGCCGCCACCTCGATCGCGCTGAGGCGGAATTCCGTCCCCAGAATATCCCCGAGCCGGGTGAGGCGACCCGCCGCGCCGGGCAATGTCGCGCTCCATGTCACGGGGGCGCGTTCCTCGCCGGCCAGCGTAAACGCGATGTCGGACCGCGCCATCGCCAACCGGCGCACGACGTCGCGGATCGCCTCGGCCTCGGTGCGGTCAGTCTTGAGAAATTTCAGCCGCGCCGGGGTCGCGTAGAACAGATCGGACACCTCGACGCGGGTGCCGTGGTTCAGCGCCGCCGGCGCGATCGGCGCGCGCGTGCCGGCATCGACGCCGAGCGCCCACGCATGCGGTTCACTGGCATGGCGTGTGGCGATGCTCAGCCGCGCGATCGCGCCGATCGACGGCAACGCTTCGCCGCGAAAGCCGAGCGTGCGGATCTGCATCAGGTCTTCGTCGTCGAGCTTGGATGTCGCGTGGCGATCGGTGGCGATCGCAAGGTCCGCATGGGTCATGCCGCCGCCATCGTCGGTGATGACGATCTTGCGCCGCCCGCCGCCGTCGCTGAAAACGTCGATGCGGCTCGCGCCGGCGTCGATCGCGTTCTCGACCAGTTCCTTGACGACACTGGCCGGGCGCTCAATGACTTCGCCCGCGGCGATGCGGTTGACGATGGTTTCGGGCAATTGACGGACGGGCATGACGCACTCGGGATTTGATCCCTACTTTAGTCGTTCCGCTGGTGGAAAGGCAGGCTTGCCGCCGAGGTGTCCCCAGTTGAAGAGGTCAGTCGTGGATGCCGCCGCTGCCGCGATTGGCCTTGACGTCGCCGCGGCGCTTCTTGCCCTCGAGGCGGCGCTTCTTTGAGCCCAGCGTCGGCTTGGTGGCGCGGCGCGGGATCGGCCGCACGGCGGCCTCGCGCAGCAGTTCAAGGAGGCGGTCGATCGCGTCGGCCTTGTTGCGCTCCTGCGTGCGGAAGCGCTGGGCGTGAATGACGATGACGCCGTCCTTGGTCATGCGTTGGCCGGCCATCCGCTCCAGCCGGATGGCGATGTCGTCATCGAGCGTCAACTTGCGCGTATCGAGGCGCAGTTGCGCGGCGGTCGAGAGCTTGTTGACGTTCTGGCCGCCGGGGCCGGAGGCGCGCACGAAGGTGATCTCGATGTCGTCTTCGTTCAGCTGAATATTGCGCGCGATCCGCAGCATGGGCTTGGCCGATGTTCTGCGTCAATGCGAGCGCAGCGAAGCAATCCAGTCCTGCTGTAAAGACTGGATTGCTTCGTCGCAATCGTTTTCCGAAGGCGGGAAACGCCGCTCCCCGCGATGGCGGCCGCGCCTAGTTCGCCGTCGGGCCGGGCGGGGTCGCGGTGACCGGCGGCGTGACGGCGGCCTGCGGCGCGCGCCCGACCACGACGGTCAGCGCTCCCTGTCCCCAGATCCGCTGCGCGACGGCTTTGGTGTCTTCCAGCGTCACGGCCTCGACGACCGCGTTGCGTTTCTCGATGTAATCGATGCCGAGCCGGTCGTTCTGATATTGCAGCAATGCCCCGGCGAGCTTCGACGACGTGTCGAGCGCCAGCATCTGTGAGCCCTTCAGATACGACTTCGCCTCGTCGAGCTCCTGCTGCGTCGGGCCCTCGGTGGCGAGCCGCTTGATCTCGGCATCGATCGCATCGACCGTATCGGTGGCGCGGTCGGCGCGGGTGCCGGTCGAGCCGATGAACACCGCCGAATGCTGCATCCACAGCAGCGACTCCGACACCGAATAGGCCAGTCCACGTTTCTCGCGGACCTCCTTGTACAGCCGCCCGCTCAGTCCGCCGCCGCCGAGGATATGGTTGACCACATAGGCCGCCATGAATTTGGGATCGTCGCGCTTGATGCCGGGGCCGCCGAACACGATGTTGGTCTGCGGCACGTCGAGCGGAATGAAGAACTTCTGCGGCGGCTTGGCCGCGACGATGTCGGGCACCGGCGTCAGCGCCGCGTTGGCCTGCAAACCGCCGAACGTCTTGTCGAGCAGCGAGCCGAGCGTCGCCGCGTCGATGTCGCCGACGACGGCGATCTTCAGCGTGTCGCGCGCCAGAATGCGTTTGGTGTAGGCGCGCAGGTCGTTGAGGTCGATCTTCGGCACCGTCACCAGCGTGCCGTTCGACGGCCGCCCGTAAGGATGATCGCCAAACGCGGCTTCCATGAATTTCTTGCCGGCGATCGAGCCGGGATTTGAAATCTCGCGGCGCAGCCCGGACATGATCTGGGCGCGGATGCGCTCGATATCCGGCGCGTCGAAGCGCGGTTGCGTCAGCGCCATCCGCAACAGGTCGAAGGCTTCCTCGCGATTGTCCTTCAGCATCCGCAACGAACCGCGCAGGTGATCGCGGGCGGCGTTGAACGACAGTTCGATGGCGCGGCGTTCCAGACGCTCGCGGAAATTCTTCGAGTCGAGATCGCCCGCGCCCTCATCGAGCAGGCCCGCCACCATGCTGGCGACGCCGGGTTTGTCGGCGGGATCCTGCGCGGCGCCGCCGTCGAACGAATATTCCATCGCGACCAGAGGCACGGTCGCGTCCTGCACGAACCACGCTTCGATGCCGCCGGGCGACACCAGTTTCTGGATCTTCGCGGAGGCCATCGCGGGCAAGGGCGCCATGACGGCGGTTGCGATCAGCGCGATGGCTGCGCGGCGCGTGAATGTCATAATATGCCTCATGAACGTTTCTCGTCGCGCCGCGGGCCGGCGGCGTCCTTGATCAAATAGCCGGTGACGGAGCGATTTTTGTCCAGCCACGTCGCGGCCGCCTGCTTGATCTGGTCGGCGGTGACGGCGGCGATGCGCGACGGCCAGGCGCGAATGTCCTCGACGCTGAGGCCGGTGGCCAGCGCCGCGCCATACCAGCGCGCCAGCGTCGCCTGATTGTCTTGCGCGTAGATCGCTTCGGCGATCAGTTGCGTCTTGACGCGCTCCAGGTCGGCGGCTGGCACGGCGTTGGTCGCGACGTCGGCGATGACGGCGTCGATCGCCTTTTCGACATCGACGAAGGCAACGCCGGGTTTCGGCGACGCCGAGACCATGAACTGAGCCGAGTCGAGCGCGGTCCCGGAATAGCTGGCGCCGGCGTTGACGGCCAACGGCTTGTCGATGACGAGCGCGCGATAGAGATACGAATTGGCGCCGCCGCCGATCAGTTGCGCCAGCACGTCAAGCGCGGGGCTGACCCCGGCCGCCGCCGTCGTCGCCGACGGCACCAGATAATAGCGCCGCAAGCCGGTCTGTTCGACGCGCGGGTCGGCCAGCGTGACGGTGCGCGGGCCCGCCGGCACGGGCTCCTGCGGCCGCAGCCGCGGGCCACCGATCGACGGCATCGCCGCGATCGCGCCGTAGGTGCGCTCGATCATCGGCTTGATTTCATCGGCGTCGACGTCGCCAGCGACGACCAGCGTCGCGTTGTTCGGCGCGTAGAAGCGCTTGTAGAAGGCCAGCGCGTCCTCGCGGTCGAGCTTCTCGATCTCCTGCTTCCAGCCGATGATCGGCCGGCCATAGGGATGATTCAGATACAGAGCCGCCATGATCTGCTCGGACAGTCGCGCGTCGGGATTGTTGCCGACGCGCATGTTGTATTCCTCCAGCACGACGTCGCGCTCCGGCAGGACGTTCTCGTCCTTGAGGACAAGGTTGGTCATGCGGTCGGCTTCCAGCTCCATCATCTTGCCGAGCTGATCCTTCGGCACGCGCTGGAAATAGCCGGTGTAGTCGGTCGAGGTGAAGGCGTTTTCGCTGCCGCCGATCTTCTGCACGGTCTGCGAGAATTCGCCGACGGGATGATTGCTGGTGCCCTTGAACATCAGATGTTCGAGGAAATGCGCCAGCCCGGATTTGCCCGGCGTCTCGTCGGCCGAACCGACATTGTACCAGACCATCTGCGTGACCACCGGCGTGCGCCGATCCGCGATCACGACCACGCGCATGCCGTTGCCGAGCGTGAAGGTGGCGGGCGGCGGCGCGGTGACGGTGGTCTGCGCGATGGCTGCAAGCGGCGCCGCGGTCAGGATGGCGGCCGCCGACAGCGCGGACATAGCGAGGCGGTGAAGGAAGGTCATGGGCGGATCAACCGTTCGTGAGGATGAAAATGCGAACGGCCCGCGCGTTGCCGCGCAGGCCGTTGATGTCGGATCGAATGGGCGGCCCGGTGGGCTGGTGCGATCGGCAAAGCAAACCTTGGCAATGACAACGGGCGAGCAGGCGGCGCGGCTCAGTATTTGCCCTGAGCCGGATTGTATTCCTTGTTGAGCGATTCCTTCGGCCCGGTGCCGTAGGCGAAATTCGACGACGGGGTTTGATAGCCGGATGGCGGCATCGTCAGCGAATCGCGCGTTGGCTCGGCGGTGAAGGTCGCGGTCTCGGTCTTGCTGCCACCACCGAAGATGCTCGACAGGCCGCCGGTGAAGCCGAGCTGCGAGGGGCTGAGGATGGCGTTGGCGCCGGGATCGCCCGGCATGTTGGTTTCGGCGCTGCGTTTCTCCGGCGCGGTACGGCCCACCGCCAGCTCGCTCGGGCTGAGGATGCGACGCGCTTCCTCCGGTGTATCCTTGCGCCGGCCGGCGGCGGTCTTCGCGGCCTTGCGGCGCTGGACGTCGGGGTCTTTCGGCCAGTTCGCGGCGGTGGCGCCGTTACCGTCATCGGGCGCGCGCAGCTCGATCTTCGGCGGAACGACGAGCGGCGAACGCTCGCGATATTCGATACCGGTGTTTTCCATGTTGGTGCCGCCAAGCCCCGTCATGATGTTCTTGATGATCTTCTCTTCGAAGGTGTCTTCGTCATCCTCGATGGCGGACTGGGCGTGGGCGAAGGTCGTGGACATCAGCAGGCCGACGCCGAGCGCGGCGGCCGACAGCCGCAGCGCGCGTGCAAAGCCGGCGCGCGCCGGCGTGGAGCGGTTCGGTTCGGTGGAGCGCATCGCCGTCATACTGGTCCCCGTTTCGCAAAACACCCGGCAAATTGAATGAGATCGGCAGTCCGGCTGCCCGATCCCCACCGGCGTATCGGCCGGGATCAGGGCGCTTTTACGGCGGGTGTGCCCAGGAAGCTATCGTATAGCAGCGCCGCCACCCCGGCAACGATCGCCGCGTCGGCAAGGTTAAAGACGTACCAATTGTACGTCTTGCCGGCGATGTCGACGTGCAACAGCGCGAAATCGACCACCGCGCCATAGGCCAGACGATCGATCGCGTTGCCGAGCGCGCCGCCGATGATCAGGCCGAGCGAAAAGGTCGCGAGCCGATTATGGGCCTTCACCATCCAGACCGCGAGGACGATCACGGCGATCACCTTGAAGGCGATCAGCAGGACCTGACCGGTCGGCCCAGAATCCGAGAACCAGCCGTAGCTGATGCCGGTATTCCAGGCGAGCACGAGGTCGAGGAACGGCGTGACGCGGGTCAGCCCGCGCCGGCCGATGTCGAACACGTAAAGCAGCCACAGCTTCGACGCCTGATCGAGCGCCAGCGATATGATCGCGGCGAACATGCCGAGGCCGAGGCGGGAGGTCACTGAGTTGCCCGAGAACGAGGGGGCGTCGCCGCGCCGGCGGCGACCCAGTCTTCCCATCGTCTATGTCTGATAGTGGCGAGCAATGGCGGCGCAGCCTTTCAATACTGTCTCGGAGCGTAGCGGATCATCCCGCCTTCGCGGCGATGAGGCCTATATGTCGTTGCTCCCGAGCGCCTTCCACTCGCGCAGCGCATCCGCGTCGCGGGGCGTCACGTCGGGATACTCAGGGTCGTCGCCGACGGTCGGAAGGATTTTCCACGACCGCGCGCATTTTTTGCCCTGCGCCTTTTCGACGACGACGGCGACATTTGGCACGTCCGGCAGCGTGAAAGCACCGGCGGGCGGCGTGTCGTTCGTCACCATCGCATTCGAGGTGATGCAGATTTCGGCGAGGTCCACGTCGAACAGCATCGCGAACAGATCCTTGTCCGCGACATAGACCATCGGCGACGCCTCCAGTGACGACCCGATCTCTTTGGCCGCGCGCGCGACCTCCAATGCGCCGGTGACGACGCGGCGAACCGATCGCAGCGTCTCCCAGCGCGTCGCCAAGGCGTCGTCGCGGTAGCGGCCAAGGCCTTCTGGAAATAGCGTGAGATGCACGGACGGTTCGGCATCGGGGCGATACAGCCACCACGCTTCCTCGGCCGTGAACGACAGCACGGGTGCCAGCCATTTCAGGATCGCGTCGCACAGCATGTCGATGACCGTGAGCGCGGCCTTGCGCGCTTGTGACGACGGCGCGTCGCAATACAGCGTGTCCTTGCGGATATCGAAATAGAACGCCGACAGCTCGGTGTTCATGAACGCCGCCAGCGACGACACCACGGTCTTGTAATCGAACGTCTCGTAGGCGGTTCGCACGATCTCGCTGTGCTCGGCGAGCTGATGCAGCATCAGGCGCTCCAGCTCCGGCATGTCGGCGACATCGACCGCATCGCCCGGCTTGAAATGGTGCAGCGTGCCGAGCATCCAGCGGATCGAGTTGCGCAGCTTGCGATAGGTCTCGATGGTGTTCTTGAGAATTTCCGGACCGATGCGCTGGTCGTCGGAATAATCCGTCGCGCAGACCCACAGCCGGAGGATATCCGCGCCGGATTCCTTGATGATCTTCTGCGGCTCGACGGTGTTGCCGACCGACTTCGACATCTTGCGGCCGTTCTCGTCGAGCGTGAAGCCGTGCGTCAGCACGATGTCATAGGGCGCGCGACCGCGCGTGCCGCAACTTTCCAGCAGCGAGGAATGAAACCAGCCGCGATGCTGATCGCTGCCTTCGAGATACATGACGGTATCGTCGCCGCCATCGACCTTGCGGACAATGTCGCCGAGCGTCGGAAAGTTTACCCGGTCGTCGAGCACGAAGGCATGCGTCGAGCCGGAGTCGAACCAGACGTCGCAGATGTCATCGACCTTCTGCCACGCTTCGTTGGCCAGCGGGCCGAGGAAGCGCTCCCGTGCGCCTTCGGCGTACCAGGCATCGGCGCCTTCCGCCTCGAAGGCGTCGGCGATGCGCGTGTTGACGGCGTCATCGCGCAGGATTTCGGCGGAGCCGTCGCCGGTCTCGCGCGTAAACACCGCGATTGGCACGCCCCATGCGCGCTGCCGCGAGATCACCCAGTCAGGACGTCCGGCGATCATGCCGGTGATGCGGTTCTGGCCCTGCGCGGGCACCCATTGCGTGACCTTGATGGCGTCGAGCGCGCGGGCACGCAGGGTCTTTTCCTCCTTCACCTCTGCCCCCTGGGGAGAGGTCGATCCCGCGGGGATCGGGTGAGGGTCGGCAACGGCCCCGTCACCCGGCTGCTTGGCAGCCGGGCTCTCCCCGGAGCGGAGAGGTAACGAAAAGGGCTTATCCATCGCGATGAACCATTGTGGCGTGTTGCGATAGATGATCGGCTTCTTCGAGCGCCAGGAATGCGGATACTGGTGTTTCAAACGCGAGCGCGCCAGCAACATGCCGGCGTCGGTCAAGGCCTTGATGACAGCCTCGTTGGCGTCGCCCTTTTCGCCCTTGTCGTTCAGCACGCGCTTGCCGGTAAAACCGGGAGCCTGCTCGGTGAGCGCGCCGTTCTCATCGACGGTATAGGGAATCGTCGTGGCAATGCCGCGCTCGCTCAATTCGCGCGCGCACGCCATCCACGCCTCGAAATCCTCGCGGCCGTGGCCGGGCGCGGTGTGCACGAAGCCGGTACCGGCATCATCGGTGACGTGATCGCTTTCGATCAGCGGCACGATGAAATCGTATCCGCCGGCAAATCCATGCAGTGGATGCTTGCATTCGAGCGCATCGAAGACGTCGGACGACAGATCGCTGAGCTTCTCGAACGCCGTCACCCGCGCTTGCTTGAACACCGTCTCGGCAAGCGCGTCCGACAGGATCAGGAGTTCGCCCGGCTTCACCCAATTGTCGGCGGGTGCGTCGGTGACTTTGTAAAGGCCGTAGGAAATCTTCGCTGAATAGCTGATCGCGCGGTTGCCCGGCAGCGTCCACGGCGTCGTCGTCCAGATGACGACGGACGCATTGGCGAGGCGGCCAAATTTCGCGGCGACCGGAAACTTCACCCACACCGTGTCCGAGGTATAATCCTCGTACTCGACCTCGGCTTCGGCGAGCGCGGTCTTCTCGACCACGCTCCACATCACCGGCTTGGAGCCGCGATACAGCGTGCCATTGGCGGCGAATTTCATCAGCTCGCGCGCGATCTGCGCCTCGGCCGGATAGCTCATCGTCGCGTAAGGGTGAGCCCAGTCGCCGATGATGCCGAGCCGCTTGAATTCGTCGCGCTGCACGCTCAGCCAGTGGCCGGCATAGGCGCGGCATTCCTGACGGAACGCGATCATCGCGGCACTGTCGCGGAAGTTCGGCTTGGCCTTGCCCTTGGAGCGGTAATTCTCCTCCTCGATCTTCCATTCGATCGGAAGACCGTGGCAATCCCAGCCCGGCACGTAATTGGAATCGAAGCCCAGCATCTGCTGGCTCTTCGTCACCACGTCCTTGAGGATTTTATTGAGCGAGTGGCCGATATGGATGTGGCCGTTGGCATAAGGCGGGCCGTCATGCAGCAGGAATTTCGGGCGGCCGGCGGCGGCCTTGCGAAGCGCGCCGTAGAGGTCCATGTCGGCCCAGCGTTTCAGCAGGTCGGGTTCAAGCTTCGGCAGACCGCCGCGCATCGGAAACTCCGTTTGCGGCAGATACAGCGTGGCGGCGTATTCGTTGGCGTCCGGCTTGGCGGGTTTTTGCGGTCTATCGGTCATTTTGTCGGTCATGGCGGGGTGAATAGCGCGTTTTGCGCCAAAGTGAAAATTGGGGCTTGTTGTCCCAGACGCTCCGGCGGATGCGGCGCAGTGTCGGTCAGAGCGGATTGGGTTCGAGGGAATCGCCGTGGTGACTGCCTCACCTCTCGCCCGGGGGGAGCGGTGAGGTTGAGCGCAAGCGACAATCCGGGCGAGGTGTGGCTGTTCTGTCGAAACTAGAATGGCTCAGCCCGCCAGATCGACCTTCGAGGCCACCGTCGCATCGGCGTTGAGGCGGTAGATGATCGGCGCGCCGGTGGCGAGTTCACGAGCCAGAATGCCCTCGGGAGTCAGCTTCTCCAGCACCATGATGAGCGCGCGCAGCGAATTGCCGTGCGCCGCGACCAGGGTGCGCTCGCCGCGCAGCACGCAGGGCAGAATCTCCTGCACGAAATAGGGCAGGGTCCGCGCCAGCGTGTCCTTCAAGCTCTCGCCGCCGGGCGGCGGCACATCGAACGAACGCCGCCAGATATGGACCTGCGCCTCGCCCCATTTGGCGCGGGCGTCGTCCTTGTTCAGTCCGGACAACTCGCCATAGTCGCGTTCGTTGAGCGCCAGATTGCGGGTGATCGGCAGTCCGGTCTGGCCCATTTCCGCCAGCGCCAGATCGAGCGTGCGCTGCGCGCGCTTGAGGTCCGACGTGAACGCGATGTCGAACGTCAGGCCCTGATCCTTCAGCTTGCGGCCCGCGGCCTTGGCCTCGGTGACGCCCAACGCGGTGAGATCAGGGTCTTTCCAGCCGGTGAACAGATTCTTGAGATTCCATTCGCTCTGGCCGTGGCGCACGAGCACGAGAAGGCGGTCGCTCATTGTCATTGATCCGTGTTTTCAAAGTCAGATGTCACCAAGCCCGAGCACGTCGGCCATCGAATAATAGCCGGGCTTCTTGCCGTGCGCCCATATCGCCGCCTTCAGCGCGCCCTGAGCGAACAGCATGCGATTCTCCGCCTTGTGCGAGATTTCGATGCGCTCATGCGGTCCCGCGAAGATCACGGTGTGGTCGCCCGCGACGCTGCCTCCGCGCAATGACGCAAAGCCGATGTCGCCGGTCCTGCGCTCGCCGGTGATGCCGTCGCGGCCCCGCACCGAATTAACATCCAACGCGATGTTGCGTCCGGCGGCGGCGGCTTCGCCGAGCATGAAGGCGGTGCCGGATGGCGCGTCGACCTTGGCCCTGTGGTGCATTTCAAGGATCTCGATGTCGAAGCCGTCGTCGAGCGACCGCGCGACCCGCTTCACCAGAGCCGCCAGCAGATTGACGCCGAGACTCATGTTGCCGGACTGCACGACGATGGCGCGCGTGCAGACGCTGCGGATCACGGCATCGTCGGACGATGACAGGCCCGTGGTGCCGATGACGTGGACCAGGCCGCGCTCGGCGGCGATCGCGACATTGGCGATCGTCGCGCCGGGCACGGTGAAATCGAGAATGCCGTCGGCGTCCTTCGACATCGTCCACAAGTCGGCCGACAGCAGGATGCCGTTGGCGGGCAGGCCGGCCAGCGTGCCGGAATCCTGCCCAAGCCAATCGGAGCCGGGCGCTTCCAGCGCGCCGGCGACGACCACGCCGGAGGTTTCGGAAATCGCGCGCACCAAAGAGCGGCCCATCCGGCCGGCTGCTCCCGCAACGATCAATCGCATGTCGGCCATATTGGTATCCTCTACCCACTCTGCGATATAGCGGCGCAGCAACTGAACAGCAACTCAAGCGGGCTTTCAGCGCGCCCGCGCACCATGTGTCGGTATCCAGACGCGGCACGGCCTTATCCCGGACGGCCGATAGCCCGTCAGCGCGCCCGCGCCGGATTGCCGACCACGGTCGCGCCGGCGGCGACATCGCGCGTCACCACGCTGCCCGCGCCGACCACCGCGCCGTCGCCGATCGTCACGCCCGGCACGATGATCGCGCCGCCACCAATCCAGACATCGCTGCCGATCGTCACCGGGCGGCCGAACTCGAGCATCGCGCGGCGCGACTCCGCATCGCGCGGATGGTCGGCGGCATAGATCTGCACCGCCGGGCCGATCTGGGTGCGGTCGCCGATCACGACCGGCATGATATCGAGGATCACGCAGTTGAAGTTCAGGAACACGCCGTCGCCGAGCGTGATGTTGTAGCCGAAGTCGCAGAAGAATGGCGGCCGCACCACCGCGTCCTTGCCGACATGCTTGAACTGCGCCGACAGCAATTTGTGGCGTTCGCCGGCCGGCGTATCCATCATCGCGTTATACTGGGCCATCCACTTTTTGGCGGCGGCCTCGTCGCGGCGCAACTGCGGATCGAGACCGGGATTGTACAATTCGCCGGCGAGCATCTTCTGCTTTTCGGTTGTCATCATGCGATCTCCCCAAGGACCGGGAAGGCGGTCGGTGCCGCCGCGAGCAGCGCGCGGGCCTTCGCGCTGTCGTCGTCCATCTGTTGGATCAGAGCCTCGATGCCGTCGAATTTCAGCTCCTCGCGGATGAAGCCGATGAAGGCGATGTCGAGCGTCTGGCCGTACAGATCGCCCTTGAAGTCGAACACGAAGGTTTCCAGCAGCGGCGCGCCATTGTCGAAGGTCGGCCGGCGGCCGAAGCTCGCGACGCCGTCGTGATGCGTGCCACCGATGGCGACGCGAACGGCGTAGATGCCATGCTTCAGGCCGCAATCCGGATCGAGGCGGATATTCGCCGTCGGATAACCGAGATCGCGGCCGCGCTTTTCACCATGAATCACCGGCCCCGACACGAACCACGGTCCGCCCAGCATCGTGGTGGCGTCGGCGACTTCACCCTCGGCCAGCGCCATCCGGATCGCGCTGGAGGAGACCGGCCGCTCCGCGATATCGACGTGGGGCTGGACCGCGACCTTGATCCCAAGCCGGGGTGCTTCGGACATCAAAAGGCTCGGCGAGCCGACGCGGCCCTTGCCGAAGTGGAAATCATAGCCGACGGCGATGCCGCTGATGCCGAGCCGGGCAATCAGGTCGCGTTCGATGAACTCATGCGCCGGTGTCTCGGCGCGGCCTTTGTCGAACGTCATGACCACGGCGCCGGCCAGCCCGGTCCCGGCCAGCAATCGTAATTTGGCGGTCTCGTCGGTCAACCGGAATTGCGGCGTGCGCGGACTGAAATATTTGCGAGGATGCGGCTCGAAGGTCACCGCGAAGGCCGGCCGGCCGAGCTCGTTCGCCATCGCCAGCGCGGCATCGATCACCGCCCGATGGCCGAGGTGCAGGCCATCGAAATTGCCCAGCGCCACCACCGCGCCGCGCGGAATTGACGTTTTCGGCGTGTCGTCGCGGATTATGGTGAATTTGGCAGCAGGGATCGTCATGGCGAAGCATTCTGTCGGTGGCGGGTGGGCCGGGGACCGTGGCGCGCCGACAGGGTTCAAGTCAAGCAAACGGGCCAGGGGATTAACGGTGTGTTTAAGACAGGATGCTAAACCCCGGGACGAATTTGTCGCGGCCTTATCGGGCCGTACGAAAAGGGTGTGGGAAATGGCTGTCGATCTTACAATGCCTGTGCTGGTCGTGGACGACTACAGCACCATGATCCGGATCATCCGAAATCTACTGAAGCAGCTCGGTTTCGAGAACATCGACGATGCCAGCGATGGCTCGGCGGCGCTGAACAAGCTCAAGATCAAGAAATATGGTCTGGTCATTTCGGACTGGAATATGGAGCCGATGACCGGCTTCGAGCTGCTGAAGGTGGTGCGGGCCGATCCGAACATGGCCAAGACGCCGTTCATCATGATCACGGCCGAATCCAAGACCGAAAACGTCATCGCGGCGAAAAAGGCCGGCGTGAACAACTATATCGTCAAGCCGTTCAACGCCGCCACGCTCAAGACCAAGATTGAGGCGGTATTTCCGAACGCTCCGGCGGCCTGATCGGCGAGCAGCTACCACCTGAGGTCGCGGATCAGCGCCTTGGGCGGATGGCCGAACAGTTCGCGAACCGCGGCCGGATCGAGCTGATCCAGCCCCTCGAACTCGCCGGCGTGAATGCCGCGCATCACGAACAGACAATCCAGCCCGAAGGCCTGCGCGCCGGCCAGGTCTGTCCTGACCGAATCGCCGATCGCCAGCACCCGGTTCAGCGGCGTCTCGTGGCCGCGACGGGCGGCGGCAAGCCGCATCGCCTGATCATAGATCGGGCGATGCGGCTTGCCGTAGAAAATCACCTCGCCGCCGAGTTCGCGATACAGTTCGGCGATCGCCCCGGCGCAATAGATCAGGCGGTCGCCGCGCTCCACGACGATGTCGGGATTGGCGCAGATGAACGGCAAATTGCGCGCGCGGGCCTGCATCATCATCGCGCGGTAATCCTCCGCGCTTTCGGTCTCGTCGTCGAACGGGCCGGTGCAGACGATGTAGTCCGCGCGCTCCAGCGGCGCGAGTTTGGCGTCCAGCCCGCGATAGATCGAATTATCGCGCTCCGGTCCAAGCCAGAACATCGACTGGCCGTCATGGCCGGAGACGAAGTTCCGGGTCAGGTCGCCAGACGAGACGATGGCGTCGTAGGTGTCGTCGGCGACGCCGAGTTTGCGCAACTGCCGCTGCACCGAGTCGGCCGGGCGCGGCGCGTTGGTAATCATCACGACGGTGCCGCCGTTTTTGCGGAATGTCAGAAGCGCGTCGCAGGCCTCGGGGAACGAGACGAGCCCGTTATGGATGACGCCCCAGATGTCACTGAGGATGACGTCGACGTTTTCGGTGAGTTCGCTGAGATGGTCGATGAAGCGAAGCGTGGTCATCGGGCTGGTCGCCGGTCAGCGCCGCACGAGCGCCGCGTTGCCGGTCGCACGGGTCTGGTCGCGCGGAATGTCGAACGTTGATGGCCGCTTTGAAACATGGATGTCCTGCGCAACCGGATCCGGCGTCGGCCGGATGGCCGGAGACTTTGCTGTGTCCGGAGCCTCTGCCGTAGCCGAGGCGGCGTCCGGCCGCAACGGTCGCGGCGCCGCAAACAGGAAGCCCTGGCCGAAGCGGACGTCGAAATCGAGCAGATCGACCACCGCGCGCTCACCCTCGATTCGCTCGGCGATCAGGTCGATGCCGAACCGGCCGAGCAGATCGGACAGGTCGGCGGCGTCGATATCGCTCGACGCGCCCTGCCGATGATCGAGCAGCAGCGCCGCCGGCACCTTGAGGAAGCGGACCCCGCGATCGGCGAGGTCGCGCGGCTCGATCCGCAAATCGGTGACGTTGTCGATCGAGAAGCGGAAGCCGCGCTGCGCCAGCGCGGCGAGGTGTTCGCTCTCGATCGGGCCGAGACCGCGGAACGTCGCCTGTTTGAACTCGAGGACGAAAGACGCCGCGAGCGCGCGGTTGGCTTCGAGGAAATCGAGCACCTGGGCAAAAGCGGATTCACTGCGGAGCGTCGCGGCGGCGATATTGCAAAATACCCCGACGTCCTTGTTGCGGACCATCAGGCGGCGCAGCACCTGCATGCAGCGCAAAATCACCGCGTGGTCGATGCGGCCCATCAGACCGGCCGATTCCGCCGTGCCAATGAAGCTTTCCGGCGTGATGATCGTGTCGGTCTCGTCGCGCAGCCGCGTCACGGCCTCGTAGAAGCGCACCTTGCGCTGCGGCAGCGTCACGATCGGCTGCAAATAGATGTCGATGCGGTTGGCCTCGATCGCGTTTTTCACCTTCACCAGCAGGGTGTCGCCAGGCGTGGCGACAGGCGGCGACGGCGGCATGACCTCCGGCGCTGATAGCGGCAGGTCCGCGAACGGCAGCAGCGCCGGGATCGGATCAGGCGCGCGCGCATAAAGCGGCGCGGGCGACGGCGTGATCGCGGGCGTTGGCGTGGTCTGCCAGGCCGATGTCAGAATGTCGTCATGGCTCGCGACCGACCCGGCCAGCTGGCGCACCAGCGATCCCAATTCGCCGATCTCGCCCATCACGGCGTGAACGCGGTCCTGCCCGGCGGAATTGGCGGAGACGATCTTGCCTTCCATCGCCGCCAGGCGGCGACCGAATTCGGCAACCTGCCTGGCAAGGTCGCCGGTGCCGCGCGACAGATCGTCGATCTGTTGATGGACATTGCTGCGATCCCGCGCCCGCATCGAGACGGCGTTGAACAGGATCAGCAGGGTCAGCACGGTCAGCGCCACGATGCTCGATTGCAGGCCCGACAGACCGACCACCGTGAACAGAACCATCCCCAGCGATGCTGCCACCAGCACCATGCAGATGCCGACGAAAATCGTTGAAATGCGGATCATGACGCGCGCAATTGCCCAAATCGGATCGAACGACCCGAGGAATATTGACTCACTCTAGCATCATCCGTGATTCGGGCATTGCCGGATTTAGCTTTGCGCCGCCCCGACCGTATCGGCCATCGCGGCGCCGCGGCTGCCGATCGGCTTGCGCGGGCCGACGGTCGAATCCACGGCGGTCTGGTGCTCGATTTCGGAGTTCAGCTCGGCGCCGCACAGCACGATGATGGCCGACATCCACATCCACATCATCAGGCCGATGGCGGCGCCAAGCGAGCCGTAAGTCGCGTCGTAGTTGCCGAAATTCGACAGATACCACGACAGCAGCGAGGAGCCGGCGATCCACAGCAACGCGGCGACCAGCGTGCCGACGCTGAGCCATTCCCAGCGCGCGCCGAGCCGGCTCGGGCCGAAGCGATAGAGCAAGCCGAGCGCCACGAGTAGCAGCAGCAGCAGGATCGGCCACCGCGCCAGCTTGACCAGCGCCTTGCCTTCCTCGGTGATCCAGATGTTGTTCAACACGATCGGCAATGCCACAACCGCGCCGACCATCAGCAACAGCGCCGCGATGCCGCTGATCGTGAACAGCAACGACAGTGCGTTCAGTTTGAAGAAGCCGCGTTTCTCAGTCTCGCCATAGACGACGTTGAGCGCATCGATCACGGCTTTCACGCCGGCATTGGCGCTCCACAATGCGAGCGCGAGACCGAACAGAAACGTCGTGCCGAGCGCGGCGTTGCCCTTGCTGAGCACCCGGCCGATCTGGTCCTGGACGATCTGGAACGAACCTTCCGGCAGCATCAGGGCCAGCGATTGCAGATTGTCGCCGATCGTTTTGGGATCGGCGAACAGGCCGTACAGCGAAACCAGCGCCGTGATTGTCGGAAACACCGCGAGCAGGCCGTAAAACACCACACCGGCGGCGATGGCGAGCAGGCGATCCTCGCCGGTGCGCTGATAGAACCGCCAGAAGATATCGCGCCAGCCGCGCCGGGGAATTTGCAGCGGATGCTCGGAATCGCGGCCGCGACCTGGCTCAGCGATCCGCTCGGAATAATCGCGCGGCGGAAGCGGCGCGTCGGCAGGAAGGGCCTTGGGAAGCCGAACCGGTCGAAATTGCAGCGTCAAAGCCACGGCCAGCGTCGCCGTAATGGCCACCAGAGCCAGATCTTCCGCCCGGTCCGAGAGCCGCGACATGGCTCAGGCCCTGTCGCGATCCGTCTGGCCGAAACGGCGCGCAAGGGCCCAACCCAGCATTGTCACGGCCAGCGCCGCACCGGCTTTGGTCATGGCGGGCGTGCCTTGCGGGATTTTTGGCGCGAATGTCGGCGAGCGCAACACCTCGGCCGCTGTCGAGCGCGCGGCATCAATTGCATTGCGCGTCGGCTTTGCGGCGCGGCTTTCCGCCGCGCGCTTCGAGACAGGCTGCGTTGCGGCGGCGCTTGCGCCGATGGCGCCGGACGGCAGCAGGCTCGATTTGACGCGCTTGCCGGTGATGGCGACGCGCAGACGATCCATCAGCCCCGGATATTTCGCGACCGGCGGCTTGATCTTCACGGCCGCGATCGCCGCGGCGACGATCGCCAGCAACACCAGCACGCCACCGGCCACGGCGAAGGCCGTGTAGCTGCCATAAGTGATCTCGATGTAGTGAAACAATGCGCCGACGGCGACGAGCAAGGCCGCGACGAGGAACAGTCCGGCGGCGGCATAAAAACCGGCGCCGATCGCGTAGGCTTTCACGACATCCTTGCCGTGGTCGGTGCGGTCCTCGACGTAGGAGGTGGCGGCCAGCTTGACCTGGGTCAGCTTGAGCGCGAGCCCCGCTCGCAGCAACGCACCCACCTGTCCGCTCATATCCGCCTCATTCCAGCACCAGCCGCCACACGGCGGTTATCTTGTCACTGAACGGGGAGATGGGAGCAAAAGTTCCATGCGTCATTCCGGGGCGCGAACGCCATTGGCGAGCGCGAGCCCGGAATTTCGTCATGGTCGATGTGCCAAGATTCGAGGTTGCCCGCGGCACGAGCCGCCTGCGCCCGGAATGACGGCAGAGCTTCCTTACGCCACCGACGTGATGACCTTGCCGACCTTCTCGACGATCTCGCCGACCTGATCCTCGCTGACGATCAGCGGCGGCGTCAGCGCGATGGTGTCGCCGGCGGCGCGGAACAGGATCTCGTGCTCGTGGAAGCCGCTGTTCAGCGCATCCCAGCCGCGTTTGCCCGCGCCATCCTTGCTCGGCGCGAGATCGATGCCCGCCGTAATGCCGACGGTGCGGATATCGACGACGTTGGGATGCTCCCTCAGCGACATCACGGCGTCGGCGAACATGCTTTCCATCTTCTTAGCGCGCTCGAACAGCTTGTCGTCGCGGTAGATGTTGAGGCTGGCGAGACCCGCCGCGCAGGCCAGCGGATGCGCCGAATAGGTGTAGCCGTGGAACAGCTCGACCACGTGGGGCGGGCCGGTCATGAACGCCTCATGCACCGTTTCATGGGCGATGACGCCGCCCATCGGGGCCGCGCCATTGGTGACGCCTTTGGCGAACGTCAGCAAATCCGGCGTCACGCCGTAGCGCTCGGCGGCGAAGGCATGACCGAGACGGCCGAAGCCGGTGATGACCTCGTCGAAAATCAGCAGGATACCGTGCTTCCGCGTCACCTCGCGCAGGCGCTTGAGATAGCCCTTCGGCGCCGGCAGCACGCCGGTGGAGCCGGCCATCGGCTCGACGATGACGGCGGCGATGGTGTTGGCGCCGTGCAGGTTGACGAGGCGCTCGACGTCGTCGGCGAAATGCGCGCCGTAGTCCGGTTCGCCCTTGCTGAACGCCTGCTTCTCGCGATCATAGGTGTGCGCGATGTGATCGACGCCGCTGAGCAGATTGCCGAACATCTTGCGGTTATTGACCATGCCGCCGACCGAGGTGCCGCCGAAGCCGACGCCGTGATAGCCGCGCTCGCGGCCGATCAGCCGGGTGCGGGCGCCTTCGCCGCGAATCTGGTGATAGGCCAGCGCCATCTTGAGCGCGGTATCGGCCGCTTCCGAGCCGGAGTTGCAGAAGAAGACATGGTCGAGTCCGGCGGGCGCCAGATCGGCGATGCGGGTCGCGAGCTCAAACGCTTGCGGATGGGCGAACTGGAACGGCGGCGCGTAATCCAGCGTATCGGCCGACAGCTTGATGGCTTCGGCGATTTCCTTGCGGCCATGACCGGCGTTCGAGCACCACATGCCGGCGGCGCCGTCGAGAATCTTGCGGCCGTCGGTCGTGAAATAATGCATGTCCTTCGCGCCGGCGAGCATGCGCGGGGCCTGCTTGAACGCGCGGTTCGAGGTGAACGGCATCCAGAACGCGGCCAGATCGTTCGGCACATGCGCGCCGGCTTGCGGCAGGGTTTTTTCGAGCATCATGGGCCTCTTCGTTGCTGTGTCTGGGCTGCGGGCGGGATCGGCGTTTTGGCGTCACGGAAAGTCTATCAGATCTGCCGCGCCGCGTGAACGGCCGTGCCAAGAAGGGGTCGCATGCCGAAACCGGTAGGGTCGTGCTGACAATGCAAGCAGAAGCGGCGCTTGCTGCCTCATGGTTGCGCTGATACGACGCGCGGATGCAAGAAAACGCACCGAAACCGAAAAAGCCGCAGAAACTTCGCGCCCGCCTGCCGCGTGGCCTCGCCGATCGCAACGCGACCGAGATCGCCGCGACGCGCCGCATGACCGAGGTCATCCGCGAGGTCTATGAGCGCTACGGCTTCGAGCCGGTCGAAACGCCGGCGATGGAATACACCGACGCGCTGGGAAAATTCCTGCCCGATCAGGACCGGCCGAACGAGGGCGTATTCTCGTTTCAGGACGACGACGAGCAGTGGATTTCGCTGCGCTACGATCTGACCGCGCCGCTGGCGCGCTATGTTGCGGAAAACTGGGACGCGCTGCCGAAGCCGTATCGCAGCTACCGCGCCGGCTACGTGTTTCGCAACGAGAAGCCGGGACCCGGACGCTTCCGCCAGTTCATGCAGTTCGACGCCGACACGGTGGGCAGCGCATCGCCCGCCGCCGACGCCGAGATGTGCATGATGGCCGCCGACGCGATGGAGGCGCTGGGCATTCCGCGCGGGCAATATGTGGTGAAGGTCAACAACCGCAAAGTGCTCGACGGCGTGATGGAGAGCATCGGTCTCGGCGGCGATGAGAATGCCGGACGCCGGCTCACGGTGCTGCGGGCGATTGATAAGCTGGATAAGTTTTCCGCCGAGGAAGTGCGAAAGTTACTCGGCGAAGGGCGTTGGGATGGCGGTGAAGAAGGCAAAGGTGACTTTACGAAAGGAGCAAATCTCGGTTCAGCTGATATCCAAGTCGTTTTAGCAGTTACTGAAAAGCGCGATGATTGGAAAGACGCTGTTGCCGCCGCTGATATTCATCTGGCGAAGAGTGCAATGGGCCAAGCTGGAGTCGGGGAGCTCGAGGAAATAGCTAAACTTGTTGCGGCCGCTGGTTATGAAGACCGTATTTCCATCGATCCCTCCGTCGTCCGCGGTCTCGAATACTATACTGGTCCGGTTTACGAGGTCGAACTCCTGCTCGAAGCCAAGGATAACAAAGGCCGTCCGGTGCGGTTCGGCTCGGTCGGCGGCGGCGGACGTTACGATGGTCTCGTGTCACGGTTTCGCGGCGAACCGGTGCCGGCGACCGGCTTCTCGATCGGCGTCTCGCGGTTGCAGGCGGCGCTGACGATGCTGGGCAAGCTCGATTCAAAACCAGCCTATGG
>JAQGJY010000053.1 GCA_028290325.1 Tardiphaga sp. | reverse complement strand
TCGGCGAGAAATATTTCGCCCGCATGAAGCGGATGCCGACGATTAACCAGGCCGCGACCTATTCCGCGACGCTGCATTATCTAAAGGCCGTGAAGGCCGCCGGCACCCGCGAAACCAAGGCCGTTTTGGCCAAGATGCGCGACATGCCGATCGACGATGCCTTCACATCAAACGGCAAGCTGCGCGAGGACGGCCGGATGGTCCATTCGATGTTGCTGTTACAGGTCAAAAAGCCTGAAGAATCCAAGAAGCCTTGGGATTACTACAACGTGCTCGCCGAAGTTCCGGGCGACGAGGTGTTCCGCCCGATGAAGGATGGCGGCTGCCAGTATGTGAAGTAAGCCACGTGGTATCCGGACACGATGCAGCGCGCAGCGCTGCATCTGGTCCGGAACCGCCCCCACGAGGCTTGCAACGGTTCCGGTTCTCAACGCCACGAACTCCGCTCGTGATGCGTCGCGCACGGGACACCACGCCAACGAAATAACTTTTCGCAAACCTCACTCGAGCGTCGCCGAGGATACCGCCGCTTAACCAATTTGAACGAACGTCTCCCGGTATCGTGCTGGGAGTTGAGTATGCGTAAAAATCTGGTTATCGCGGCGAGCGGCGGCGTTCTGGCGCTCGTGGCCATCGGCTATATCGGCGTCCGCGCCTTCGCTGGTGGTCCACCCACGAAGAGCGCGGAAGCGACCGCATCCGACATCACAGGCGCGATCGGCAATCGCTGGCCGGGTCCGGCGGCCGACAAGACGCAGCCCCCCGCCGCCGCGCCCAAGGTCGAACCCGCCAGCGCCACGCCGGCTGCGGCATCACCCGCTGCGGCTCCCGCTTCCGTACAGACCGCTTGTGCGAATCCGAATGCGCTCGGCATTTCCCGCACGGTCCAGATCGACACGACCGGCGGCCCCGGCCTCGGCCTGTCGCAGTACAAGGATTACGACTTTCTTCAGCCCGGCGAAGTGGCGCTGACGTTCGATGACGGCCCGTGGCCGGTCACGACGCCGGCGGTGCTGGCCGCGCTCGACGCGCAATGCACCAAGGGCACGTTCTTTCCGGTCGGCAAGCACGCGAGCTGGCATCCGGAAATCCTCAAGCAGGTGCTCGCGCGCGGCCACACCGTCGGCTCGCACACCTGGAGCCACATGAACCTCGCGAAACGGCCGTTGCAGGAAGCGAAAGAGGAAATCGAAAAAGGCATCAGCGCCGTCTCATTGGCGGCCGGGCAGCCGATCGCACCGTTCTTCCGCTTCCCGCAACTGCGCCAGACGCCGGAGCTGAAAGCCTATCTCGGCGAACGCAACATCACCGCGTTTTCGATCGACGTCGATTCCGAGGATTTCCGCATCAAGAAGCCCGCGTTGCTGATCAGCGGCGTGATGGCCAAACTGCAGAAGACCGGCAAAGGCATCCTGCTGATGCATGACTTGCAAAAATCGACCGCTGCGGCTTTGCCCGAACTGCTGGTTCAATTGAAAGCCGGTGGCTACAAAATCGTCCATATCAAAGCCAAGGACACGCTGGCCACGATGCCACAGTATGACGCGATGGTTATTCCGGCGCAGCAGGTCAGGACCAGCAACGCCCGACCGATTGCCAGCGTCATCAGCACTGTCGCCAACTGAGTTTCCGTCATTGCGAAAACCAAACCCGCCGGTGCGAGCCGGCGGGTTTTGTATTTAAGCGAACGCTGATTTAAACCGGCTGTAGACCAAGGGCCTGCGCGCTTTCCATCCAGATCGGCAACTCGCTCTGGTACAGCGCATTGCTTTCTTTGAAGCCTATCGCCGGTTCCAGCACGAAGGTCTTCAGAAGTTCCTTCACCTTCGGATCGTTGTTGGCCGCCACGCAGAGCTGGGACAACCGATCGACGATCGGCTGCGGCGTGGCTTTCGGCAAGGCCCAGCCGGAAAAGCCGCTGACGCTGAAGAACCTCGATGTCGCGCCTTGCTCGGGCAGCGTCTTGACCTCCGGGATCATATGAACCTTCTTCGAGTGGACCGCGAAGACGACGCCGCGATCGCTCTGCAAAACCGACTGCGCCGCCGTGTAGCTGCCCATCGCGACGTCGAGCGTCCCTTCGGCCATGCCCGTCCACATCGGCGCTTCGCCGCGATAGTGGATCGGCTCGATATTCAGACCGTATTGTCTGTTCAGTTCATTGATCGTGATGTGCGGCGCCGAGCCCGCGCTGTAGGTGCCGAAGTTCACCTTGCCGCTTTGACGCGCGAACGCGACGAAATCGGCCAGGGTTTTGACGCCGGACTTCGGGCTCGCGACCAGCAGCAGACCGGCACCCGGAATGACGCTGACAAGTGTCAGATCCTTGTCCATGTCGTAGCCCGGATTCTTCATCATGGCCCGGTTCATGACGTAGGTGGTCGAGATCGAGCAGAGAATGGTGTGGCCGTCCGGCTCCGCGCGCGCGACCTCAGCCGTACCGATCGAACCGGAAGCGCCCGCCTTGTTTTCGATGACGACCGTCTGACCGACCTGCTTGGAGATGTATTCGCCAAACCCGCGCGCCAGCAGATCGGTCTGACCGCCGGCCGGATAGCTGCAAATCATCTTGATCTGGCGAGACGGCCATGCGGGTTGCGCGAAGCCGCGTCGCGAGATGAAGGGCATCGCGGCAGCGGCCGTGCCGGCGGCGATGAAATGACGGCGATGGATTGTCTTTGACATGGTCCCCCCAATGTCCAGCGACAATACCGCATTCCTTCGCGCCAGGCGGCGCGACGCGCGCGACAGATTGGCGCGTTAAGTACCGGTTGGGGGGCGGATCATGCGCGGAAAAGTCTCGCTGACGTCATGACAGCACGACGAGGCCGCGCGATCATCAGACGGCCGCGTTCTCGCGATACCGGACATCCTCAAACCTGGCAGGGGCGGTCGGGCTCAAACCTGCGACAACCGGTTTGGCGTACGACCAACACGGCGCGGTCTTGTGTCGATCAGTTGAGTTATGTCGCGTTTGCCATGCGCAGGGATCGAATGCTGTCAGGT
>JAQGJY010000046.1 GCA_028290325.1 Tardiphaga sp. | reverse complement strand
TCAACAAGCTGCGCTCGCCGTTCCGGTCGGCCGAGCGCTTCTGGGTCGAGGAAATCGTCGATCCGCGCAAGACGCGCTCGCTGATCTGCGATTTCGCGCGGCTCGCCGAACCGTTGCGGACGCCGGGGGTCGCAACGAAGATGGCGATCCGGCCATAACTCTTTTCCCTCCCCCCGTTCTCGCGCGGGGAGGGCGGCCGGCCGATGGTTGGTCGGGTCGGGACTGGCGATGCCGACAAAATTCGACTTACGCCGCAGCCGGTAGCTTCACCGGCCTTGAGATCATCAGCACGGTCGCGGCCGCGACGATGCACAGCGCGCCTGCCACGAAGAAGGCCGGGAGATAGCTGTCGAGTTGGGTGCGCGACAGGCCGGCGCCGAAGGCGGCGGTCGCCGCGCCGAGTTGATGCCCGGCGAAGATCCAGCCGAACACCAGGCCGGCGCGTTCCGGCCCGAAGCGTTGCGCGGTGAGACGCACCGTCGGCGGCACGGTCGCGATCCAGTCGAGCCCGTAGAACATCGCGAACAGCGACAGGCCGTAGAACGAAAAATCGGTCATCGGCAGAAACAGCAACGACAGTCCGCGCAGCCCGTAATACCAGAACAGGAGCCAGCGATTGTCGTAACGATCCGACAACCAGCCCGAGGCGATGGTGCCGACAAAGTCGAACACGCCCATCGCCGCCAGGAGGCTCGCCGCCTGCACCTGCGGGATGCCGAAATCCGCGCACATCGGGATCAGGTGCACCTGGACCAGTCCGTTGGTGCTGGCGCCGCAAATGAAGAAGGTGCCGAACAAAATCCAGAACACCCGGGTCTTCGCCGCGTCGCGCAACGCGCCCAAGGCGGCGGCCATGATCGGCGCGGTGGACGGCGCCGGCGCCACGATCGGGTCGGTGCTGGTGTCGCCGTACGGGCGCTGGCCGAGGTCGCTCGGACGATCCCGCATGCCGAGCAGCACCGCCAACGCGGCAACGCCGAGCATAACGCACATCAACGCCATCGCGGCGCGCCAGCCGACGCGCTCGGTCAAGGCCGCGAGGATCGGCAGGAAGATCAATTGTCCGGTCGCGGCGCTGGCGGTGAGGATGCCGACGACGAGGCCGCGCCGCGCGGTGAACCAACGGGCGGCGACCGTCGCGCCGAGCACCAAGGCGGTCAATCCGGTCCCGATCCCGACGACGAAACCCCACAACAGCATCAACTGCCAAAGCTGCGTCATGAACAGCGAGGACACCAGCGCGGAGACGACGATCAGCAGCGCGATCAAGGTCACGTTTCGCAGGCCGTAGCGATTGAGCAGAGCCGCCGCGAACGGAGCCATCAGCCCGAACAGAACGAGGCGGATCGACAGCGCCGAGGAAATTTCGGCGGTGGTCCAACCGAATTCCTGTTGCAGCGGCAGGATGAAAACGCCGGGCGCGCCGACAGCGCCGGCGCTCACCAACGCGGTCAGGAAGGTGACGCCGACCATCACCCAGCCGTAATGAATGTCGCGGCGGGCGAGGGCGTTAGCGAGCCGATCGGAAATCATGATGCTGTCCTGACGATGAGATCGCGGCGTATTAAATGTCAGGCATCATATGAAAGGCGTGTCGCCAGGGAAAGCGTTATCATCGCATTGCAGCGATGCTATCGCCTGACCGGCTTCAGCGCTTGCGGTCGATGAAGCCCTGCATCAGCCGTTGCGGCTCGCCGGTGAGATAGGCTTCCCCGAACACCTTCACGCTGAGCTCGACTGATTCCTTGAGCGGTAATTCTTCCCATTGCTTCAGCATTGCCTTTTGCGCGCGCAAGGCGAGCGGCGCGCAGTCCAGCAGCATCTCGACGGTGCGCTCCACGGCGGCATCGAGCTGACCGGGGTCGGCGACGACATCGACCAGGCCCCATTGCAGCGCGGTCGGCGCATCGATCGTCGCGGCCGTCATGATCAGCCAGCGGGCGCGGCCCCAGCCGATCAGGCGGGGCAATAACGCGGCATGAATCACGGAGGGGATGCCGACCTTGACTTCCGGCATCGAGAATTTGGCATCATGCGCCACAACCCGGAAATCACAGGCGGCCGCGAATTCCAGCCCGCCACCGAGGCACCAGCCGGGAATCCGGGCGATCACGGGGGCGGGGAATTCGCGCGCCGCCTCGCAGAGACCGGCGAGCCCGGTGATGAACCGCTCGGCCGTGGCCTGATCCAGCGTCGCCATTTCCTTGATGTCGGCGCCGCCGATCATGGCTTTCTCGCTCTGGCCTGCGATGATCAACGCGCGAATGCTGGCATCCGTCGCCAGTTGGTGGATGCCGTCGCGCAGGCCCTTGATCGCCGGCGTGCCGAGGATGTTCAACGATCCGGCGCCGCAAATCGTCAACCGCACGACATTGCGCGCGTCGCGTGTGATCCCGCAAAACGGGTTGAGCATGTCCATGGCGTATTTCCTGCCTCGTGGGTCTGTATCGTTGCGCTGCACTCATTCAAGGCGGCAACCCGGTGTCAAGCGGCCTTGGCGCAAGGCTGTCAATCGCGCCTTATATGATGACGATCATCTTGCGGGGCGGCGGCGGGGAGCGACGAGCAATACTGCGAGACGTAGGCATGTCCGTTTGCGGTTGCCAGTCCGGCCGCACGGGTTTAGATTCGCCGCCATCACAACGGATCGAGTTCAGATGCGCTATTCCAAAGAACATAAACTCGAAACCCACGCGCGAATCGTCAAAAAAGCCTCGGCGCGCCTGCGTGAAAAAGGCGCTCATGGCATCGGTGTCGCTGATCTGATGAAAGACGCCGGACTGACGCATGGCGGCTTTTATTCGCATTTCGAATCGCGGGAAGCGCTGGTCATCGAAGCCTTCACGCACGCGATGGATCGCTCGATCGAGAACTGGCGCAAGACCGCCGCCGAAAAACCGCCGGCGCAGCGGCTTGAACTGATCGTCACCAAATATCTGACGCCGGCGCATCGCGACGCGCCCGCGCATGGGTGCGCGGTGCCCAGTCTCGGCGCGGACATCGCGCGCGAAAGTCCCAAGACCCGCAAGGCGTTCGCAGCCAAGCTCGACGAGATGATCGAGATGGTGGCCGAAAACTTCCCGGAGAGCGGACCGAAGACGGCGCGACGCCAGGCGATGGCCTCGTTGTCGACGATGGTCGGTTCGCTCCTGATGGCGCGCATCGCCGGCAGCGGTGAGATGTCCGACGAGATTTTGCGCGCCGGGCGTCAGGCCGCCTTGGGCGAAGCCGCACCACGCAAGGCCGCGACGAAGGCTGCGACGAAGGCGCCGGTGCGGAAAACCCGCGGCGCGTCAGTCCGCGTTGAATAAAGCGCGGTCCTGTTCGACGATCGCATAAATGTAATCCGCAACCGCGCGGATGCGCGCGAGGTCCTTGCTGTCGGCATGCATCAGAAGCCAGAAGCTGCGGCGAATCGTGATCGTATCCGCCAGGATCGGCTGGAGCTCGGGATGGACGGCGGCCATGAAGCGCGGCAACACGGCGATGCCGAAACCGGCCAGCGTCGCGTTGAGCTGCGCGATCAGATTGGCGCTGCGGAATTTCGGCGATATTTTCGGCGAGACCAGCGGCAAATAATCCAGCTCGGGCGTGAACAGCAATTCCTCGATGTAGCCCACGAAACGATGCGCCGGCAGATCGTCGCGCGACCGGATCGCCGGAAACTGCGCCAGATAAGCCGGCGCGGCATAAAGCCCTAGCGAATAATCCAGCAGCTTTCGGCCGATGATGCGTCCTTCCTTCGGCATCGCCAGCGTGATCGCGATGTCCGCCTCGCGCTTCGACAGGCTGAACAACCGGGCGGTGGCGACCAGTTGCAGATCGAGCGCCGGATAAAGATCGGCGAGCTTGACGAGCCGCGACGCCAGAAAATAGCTGCCGAAACCATCCGGCGCGCCGATCCGCACCGTGCCGGTCAGATGCGCGCGCGATCCGCCGATCATCTCCTGGTTGGCGACGACCGTGGATTCCATCGCCTCGGCGCTGCTGGCGACGCGATGGCCGGGCTCGGTCAGGATGTAACCGGTTTTGCGGCGATCGAACAATTTGGCCGACAGTTGATGTTCGAGCCGGTCCACCCGGCGGATGACGGTCGTATGATCGACCCCCAGCTGCCGCGCGGCCGCCGAGACGGTGCCGCCACGCGCGATTGCCAGCACGAAGCGGAAGTCGTCCCAGTCCGGGCTGCCGATTTGATCTGACATTTACGCACATGTATCCTGTGATTTCCGGCAGTTGTATCTTATAAAATGCGGGTCGATAGGTCTTGTCAAAGATCAGCGACCTTGGGAGGACTTCATGCGTTCAATCGGACATTTCATCGGCGGCAAGGAAGTCAAGGGCACATCCGGGCGCACGGCGGACGTTTTCGAGCCGATGACGGGGGACGTTCAGGGCAAGGTCGATCTGGCCTCGAAGGCCGAGATGCGCGCCGCCATCGAGAACGCCATCGAAGCGCAGATCGGCTGGGGCAACACCAACCCGCAGCGCCGCGCGCGCGTGCTGATGAAATTCCTCGAACTGGCCCATCGCGATTACGACAAGCTCGCCGATCTGCTGGCTCGCGAGCACGGCAAGACCGTGCCCGACGCGAAGGGCGATATTCAACGCGGTCTGGAAGTGGTCGAATTTGCTTGCGGGATCCCGCATCTGATGAAGGGCGAATATACCGAAGGGGCCGGCCCCGGCATCGACATCTATTCGATGCGCCAGCCGCTCGGTGTCGTCGCCGGCATCACGCCGTTCAATTTCCCGGCGATGATCCCGATGTGGAAATTCGCGCCGGCGATCGCTTGCGGCAATGCGTTCATTCTCAAGCCATCCGAGCGCGATCCGGGGGTGCCGATGGCGCTGGCGGCTTTGATGATCGAGGCGGGCCTGCCGCCGGGCGTGCTGAACGTCGTCAACGGCGACAAGGAAGCCGTCGACGCGA
>JAQGJY010000038.1 GCA_028290325.1 Tardiphaga sp. | reverse complement strand
GGTCAATGCAAACAGCCTTACGTGATCAGCGCCGGCGCGACGGGCGGCGTCATCATGCATCTGGCGGACGAGGCGACGCCGCAGGAACTGCGCCTCAAGGGCAGCCCGAACGGCGAGAATTACATCGGGCCGCCGGGTCCGGCGGGCGGCGACCGCGACCGCAAGATCATCTCCTTCGATGGCCGCGTGATGGTGACGCGCTTCGTCGAGAAGGATGCCGGGGTCCGTTACGGTAACATGGTCTATGTGCGCTGCGCGCCGCGCGCGTGATGTCATGTGAGCGTCATTGCGGGGAGACGCCGCTCGGTTCCGAGGGGCGGCCTCGACAAAGCAAACCCGTTGTTCGCGTCGTGAGCTGCTGAAACAGCTGGTTGGCGTCGTCGCCTTCTTTTCGCGAGCGAAAAGCGCCGGCTTCTCGCGATCGCGATTCGAAAAGAGCATGCGTTCGATGTCCTATGCCGTCATTGCCTAGCGCCTTGGCCGGTCCGCAGCGCGCGGTGCTCGTGCTGTCGTTCACCCAGATCCTGTGCTGGGGCATTCTGATCTATCCGCCAGTGCTGACGATGCCGCATGTCGCGGCGGCGCATGGCTGGTCGCTGGCCACCGCCATGGCCGGCTTTTCACTGGCGCTGGTTACCTCGGGTCTGTTGTCGCCAACCATCGGCGGGCTGATCGATCGCCTCGGCGGCAATCGCGTGATGGCCCTGGGCGCGCTGGCCGGTGCGCTTGGCCTCGGCCTGTTGCCGTTTGCCGATGCAATTTTGTTCTATGTCGCCTGCTGGCTGTTGATCGGCGCGGCGATGGCCGCGACGCTTTACGATCCGGCCTTCGCGACGCTGACCCGCATTTTCGGCGCGACCGCACGACGCCAGATCACGTTCGTCACGTTCGCCGGCGGCTTCGCCTCGACGGTCGGCTGGCCGGCGACGCATCTGCTGCTCGACCATGTCGGTTGGCGCGGCACCTACTGGGTGTTTGCCGGGGTGATGGCGCTGGTCGTCGCCCCGTTGCATGGACTGGCGCTGCCGCGCACCATCGCCGTCGCGCCGCTGCCGGCGGCGCTGTCGGAGTCCGCGACGGCCGCTCCGCTCGCGCCGCTGAAGCCGACGGGAAAGCCGTTTCTGCTGCTCGCCGCCGCCTTCGCGGTCTACGCCTTCATTCTGTCGGGTGTCACCTCGAACCTGCTGGCGATGCTGACGCGCGGTGGCATCGACGCGGCGACCGTGGTGATGATCGGGGCGTTGTTCGGCCCGGCGCAGGTCGCGTCGCGCATGGCGGATTTCGTTTTCGCCGGCCGCACCCATCCGCTGTGGATCGCACGCGGCGCGACCGCCTTGATCGTGGTCGCGCTGTTGGGACTGGCGCTATCCGGCATGTCGGTGGTGGTCGCGGCTTTGTTCGCGATCGCCTTCGGCGCCGCCAATGGCGTGATGACGATCGCGCGCGGCGCGCTGCCTCTGGTGATGTTCGGCCCGGTCGGCTACGGGCGCGTCATCGGCCGCATCGCGCGGCCGGCTTTGTTCGTGCAGGCCAGCGCGCCGTTTCTGGTGGCGCTGGCGATCGGCCAGTTCAGCGACCGCATCGTGTTAGCGAGCGGCGCCGTCGCCGCTGCTCTGGTGCTGACGTGCCTGCTCGCGATCGAGGTGCGGCGGACGCGCGGTTAGCCGAACAACGCGTCGATATCGTCCTGCGAGGCATGGCCGGCATCGTCGTCCTTCTTGGGGCCGTTGAGCAGGCGCGCATCGCCCTCGCGCTGATCGACGGCGGCCGGCGCATGCGCCTTGATCGCATCGACGCCGCCCCAAATGTCCATCATCACGTTGATCTGGCTTTCGATGAACGACATCGTCGCCATCACCTTGGCGATGCGCTGCCCTGTCAGATCCTGGAAATTGCAGGCTTCGAAGATCGATACGACGCGCTCGCTGATGTCTTCGCACAACGCCTTCTGCTGGTCCGGCAGCGCCTTCATGATCGCGCCAGCCGCCTGGTCGATGGTTTCGGCCGCGTCGAGAATCTGCTGCGTCGCTTCCTCGGTGCCGCCGACGATCGCGCCGAGTTCGCCATTGACGTCGGCCAGTTCGCCGCTGTCGAAGGTTTTGCCGTGCAGCACCGCGATCTCGCGTTTGGTCGCGCCGATCGCCGCCTGAATAAGGTCGAGTTCGATCTTCAGCTTCTCGCATTGCGCGATCTGCGCGCGATAACTGTCCAGCATGGTCTGCGAGTCCGCCACCTGCGTGACCGTCGGCGTCAACACTCCGGGCGCGTGCGGCGCGGCCATCGCATCGCGGATCGCGCGCAGCTCGGCGACGAGATCGAGCTGCATCGGCGCCGCTTCCGCGATCACCGGCAGCGCGATATGCCCATGCGTCATCTCTTCGATCCGAAATCGTTTGCGTATAACCGCCATCACGTCCCCCAACACTGTGACCCGGTTATAGAGCGATGTCTTTAACAGCGGGTTTCACCCGTCGGGGGCACGGACGATTAACCATGCATGTTGGTGAAAAATAAACGCTGTTGAAAGGATCACCCCAAGATCGGGCGCATGGTGAATCCAAACGGCCCTGCCGTTTACCAAACCGACGCGGTTGTGGTGTTTCCTTGAGCGATGCAAAGCGCATCCGGCGCGGGCTCGACGACGGCCATCATTGGCCGGCGACAAAGGCCGCGCGACCTGTGAGGTCGGGCATTGGCGCGCGGATCGAGCGATCCGCGCGATGCTTCGGGTCGCGCCTGACGAACAGTACAGAGTCCAGACATGCTGAAACAGTTCTCCGTTTTATGTCTCGCCAGCGCGTCCTGTCTGGGCGCCTGGATGCCATCGTCCGCGCAGGCCCAGCAGGGCTACTATTATGCCGAGCGGGTGCCGGCGCAGGCGAGCTACAATGTCAACGCGCCGCGTCGCAACGGCGGCGGTCTGATCGGGGCGCTGTTCGGCGACGACACGGATATGGGCCCACGCTATCAGGTGCAGCAGCAGCCGATGCAGCGTCAGCGCGTCTATCAGCAGCCGCAATATCAGCA
>JAQGJY010000027.1 GCA_028290325.1 Tardiphaga sp. | reverse complement strand
CGGTGAATTCCATGCGGATTTCAGCGCCCTCGTCGAGCGTGCAGATCTGCAAGTCAGGGTTCAGAACGACGACGTCGCCGACGGTCTGGATGTCGCCGGCGGTGACGACGCCCGGTCCCTGCTTCTTTACGACCATGCGCTTGGGGCCTTCGCCCTGCATCTTGATCGAGATGTCCTTGACGTTCAGCACGATGTCGGTGACGTCCTCACGCACGCCCGAAATCGACGAGAACTCATGCAGCACGCCGTCGATCTGCAGCGCCTGAACGGCGGCACCCTGCAACGACGACAGCAGCACGCGACGCAGCGCGTTGCCGAGCGTCTGGCCGAAACCACGCTCAAGCGGTTCGGCGACCAACGTCGCGAAGCGCGTGCCGTCAGTGCCGGCCGTGACCTGAAGCTTGTTCGGCCGGATCAATTCCTGCCAATTTTTCTGAATTGTTACCGTATCACCCATATCGCCTCACCCTTGCCATCCAACGTTTGCGAATAACGTTCCTGGCGCTGGAGCGCGCGGATCATCCCGCGCAGCGTATCAATCGAAAAACGGCGGGCGGCAGAGCCACCCGCATCAGCACTCAGACGCGGCGGCGCTTGCGCGGGCGGCAGCCGTTGTGCGGAATCGTCGTCACGTCGCGGATCGAGGTGACGGTAAAGCCCGCCGCCTGAAGCGCGCGCAGCGCCGACTCACGACCAGAACCCGGACCGGCGACCTCGACTTCGAGGGTCCGCATGCCGTGCTCCTGCGCCTTCTTCGAGACGTCTTCCGCGGCGACCTGCGCGGCGTAGGGGGTCGATTTGCGCGAACCCTTGAAGCCCATCGTGCCGGCCGACGACCAGGCGATCGTGTTGCCCTGCGCGTCGGTGATGGTGATGGTGGTGTTGTTGAACGAGGAGTTCACATGCGCGATGCCGGAGGCGATGTTCTTGCGCTCGCGACGACGAATGCGGGTGGCTTCCTTTGCCATGGTCAACCTTTCTGAGTGATCTCAAACGCCGCCGTCATGCCAGCGGCTACACCAGAAGAGCGAGCGGCGAATGGGGCTCCATTCGCTGCTCGCCGCTTCGAATTCGCTAAATTACTTCTTCTTGCCAGCGATCGATTTCGCCGGACCCTTGCGGGTGCGCGCATTGGTGTGGGTCCGCTGACCACGCACCGGTAGGCCGCGACGATGACGCAGGCCGCGATAGCAGCCGAGGTCCATCAGACGCTTGATGTTCATGCCCGTCTCACGACGAAGATCACCCTCGACGAGATAGTCGCGGTCGATGACTTCGCGGATCTGGAGAACCTCCTGATCGCTGAGCTGGTTGACGCGGCGATCATCCGCGATCTTCACCTTCTCGAGGATTTCAGCCGCGTTCTTCTGGCCGATACCATGAATGTACTGAAGCGCGATCAGAACGCGCTTGTTGGTCGGGATGTTTACACCGGCAATACGGGCCACGGACTTCTCTCCTGTCGCCGGGCTAGGATGCGCCGGCTGTGTTGTATCTCTAGATCAGGCTGGCCCGATCAAACCTTCGGGCATCAGACATTTCGGGCCGAATTTCCAGGCCCGTGTCCACAAACGCGAACACGACGCCCGTCCCCTCAGTCGCTTGGGGCCCGGCATCGTCTGATGAACATCCGACTTGATACAGGGCTTATTAAAGGATTCACATCTCTGTCGTCAACCGCTAGCGGCGGCGTATTACTTCTTGCCTGCCTTTTTCGCGGATTTTGCAGGGGCTTTGCTGGTTTTGATGGTCTTTTTGGCCGCTTTCGCGGCCGGCTTGCTCTTGGAACTCGCCTTGGCGGCAGTCTTGGCCGCCGTCTTCGTCGCCTTGGTCGGCGCCTTCACGGTCTTTTTGGCCGGGGTCCGACGATTCGCGGCTGGCTTGGCGGCGCTGGTCTTGCTCGCGGACTTTTTCGCCGACGCCTTGGCCTTCGCGGTCTTCTTTTCGGACGAGACGATCGCGCTCAGCACGCGCTCGATATCGTCGGTGACTTCCTGAATCGGCATCATGCCGTCGACCGTCAATAGATTGCGGCGCTCCGAATAATAGTGAACCAGCGGCTCGGTCTGGCTGCGATAGGCCGCGAGCCGCTTCGACAGCACCTCCGGGGTATCGTCGATGCGGACGGTCTCGCCGCGCCCGGTCATCTCGGCGACGCGCGCCTCGACCCGCTGCAACAACGCGCTTTCGTTGACCCGCAACTCGACGACGGCGTCGAGCTTCAGGCCCTTCGATTTCAGCAACGCATCAAGCGCCTCCGCTTGCGGCACCGTGCGCGGAAAACCATCGAGAATGAATCCCTTGGCGGCGTCCGGCAATTCGATCCGGTCGGCGATGATGCCGATCACGACCTCGTCCGGCACCAGACCGCCCGACGCCATGATGTCCTTGGCCTTGAGACCGACCGGCGTGCCGGCCGCGACGGCGGCGCGCAGCATGTCGCCGGTCGAGAGTTGAACAATGCCGTGACGCGCGACAAGTCGCTGGGCCTGCGTTCCCTTGCCCGCCCCCGGCGGCCCGAGAAGGATCAGTCTCATTTGCGCCGGCCCCTCAGCTTCGACTTGCGGATCAGTCCTTCATACTGGTGAGCCAGCAGATAGCCTTGCACCTGCGCCACGGTATCCATCGTGACGCTGACAACGATCAGAAGCGATGTGCCGCCAAAGTAGAACGGGACCGACGCGTAGGAGATCAGAATCTCCGGGATCAGGCAGACGATGGCGAGATAGCCCGCGCCGATCACCGTGATACGGGACAGCACGTAGTCGATGTATTCCGCGGTGCGCTCGCCCGGACGGATGCCCGGCACAAAGCCGCCATGCTTCTTCAGATTGTCGGCGGTCTCGGTCGGGTTGAACACGATCGCGGTATAGAAGAACGCGAAGAACACGATCAGGCCGAGATACAGCGCCAGATACAACGGACGGCCGTGGCTGAGCTGTGTGACGATGGTCTGCCACCATTCCGGCCCCTTGCCCGCATTGAAGCTGGCGACCGTGGCCGGCAACAGCAGCAGTGACGAGGCGAAGATCGGCGGGATGACGCCCGCGGTGTTGAGCTTCAGCGGCAGATGCGAGGACTGCCCCTCGAACATCTTGTTGCCGACCTGCCGCTTCGGATACTGGATCAGCAACCGGCGCTGGGCGCGCTCGACAAACACGATGAAGGCGATGACGACGACGGCCATTACGATGACGACCAGGATCAGGCCGGTCGACAACGCGCCCTGCCGTCCGAGCTCAAGCATGTTGACAAGCGCCGACGGCAACTCGGCGACAATGCCGGCCAGAATGATCAGCGAGATGCCATTGCCGATGCCACGCGAGGTGATCTGCTCGCCCAGCCACATCAGGAACATGGTGCCGCCGGTCAGCGTGATCGCGGTGGACAGCAGGAAGAACAGGCCCGGCTCGCTGACGACATTGCCGGCGCCCTGCAGGCCGACGGCGATGCCGTAGGACTGGAACGCGGCGAGGATCACCGTCAGGTAGCGGGTATATTGATTGAGCGTCTTGCGGCCGGACTCACCCTCTTTCTTGAGGGCCTCGAGCTTCGGCGACACGGTCGTCAGCAACTGGATGATGATCGATGCCGAGATATACGGCATGATGTTGAGCGCGAAGATCGCCATGCGGTTGATGCCGCCGCCAGCGAACATGTTGAACATGCCGAGAATGCCGCCAGCCTGCTGGCGGAAGATCTGTTCCCACGCGGCGGGGTCGATGCCGGGCAGCGGGATGTAGGTGCCGAGACGATAGACCAGCAGCGCGCCCAGTGTGAACCAGATGCGCTTCTTCAACTCGTCGGCCTTGCCGAGCGCGGAGAAATTCAGATTTGCCGCAAGTTGTTCTGCTGCTGAGACCATGGTTGGCTTTCTCCCGAGCCGCTCTCGCTGGCGGTCCGCTGTCGGACCTGCCAGCGAACGCCGGACATGTGGTGCCTAGTGTCCCGACGCCAGCCGGATCGCCCGCGCTACGCGGGCGATGACGCAAATGTCAGGCGGCCTTGCCGTCGTCGGATTTCTCCGCCTTGGCGGGCGCAAGGATCTTCACGCTGCCGCCGGCCTTCTCGATCGCCTCGATCGCCGACTTCGACGCGCCATGCACCTCAACGGTCAACTTGGAGGTGATTTCGCCGCGGCCGAGCAGACGCACGCCGTCCTTGGCGCGCCGCAGCACGCGGGCCTTGACCAGCGATTCCGCATTGATCGTGCCGGACGCGTCGAGCGTCTTGGCATTGATCGCGTCCTGCAGACGGTCGAGGTTGATCTCGGCGAAGTCGAGCCGGAAGATGTTGTTGAAGCCACGCTTCGGCAGGCGCCGATGCAATGGCATCTGGCCGCCTTCGAAGCCCTTGATCCGCACGCCCGAACGCGCGGTCTGGCCCTTGCCGCCACGGCCGGCCTGCTTGCCCTTGCCGGAGCCGATGCCACGGCCAACCCGCATGCGCTTCTTGCTGGAGCCTGGATTATCGGCGAGATCGCTGAGCTTCATCGTCCTGTTCCTTCTAATGCCGTCATCCCGAAGCGGTTTATTATAACCGACGCCTCAAAGGACAAAGCTGTCATCCAACGCGGGACGACGAGACCTGTTAGTCCTCGACCACGCGGACGAGGTGATGAACCTTGGTGATCATGCCGCGAACTTCAGGCGTATCCTGCAATTCGCTGACGCGGCCGATCTTGTTGAGCTTGAGCCCGATCAGCGTCGCACGCTGCGAGTGATGGCGACGGATCGCGCTGCCGATCTGCTCGATCTTGATGGTTTTGCTGGCTGGTGCCATCGTCTTTAACTCCGAAAGCGCGATATCTCCGCGCGACCTGGTCCGATCGCGCGACGCCTTGCGGCATCGCGCAATAATTACTCAGCGACGACCTCGGCATCGCCGCCGACGCGGCGACCCTGCAAGACCGACACCTTGATGTTGCGGCGAGCGGCGACCGAACGCGGCGAATCCTGATGTTTCAGCGCGTCGAAGGTGGCGCGAACCATGTTGTAGGGGTTCGACGAGCCGATCGACTTGGCGACGACGTCCTGGATACCGAGCGTTTCGAACACCGCGCGCATCGGGCCGCCGGCGATGATGCCGGTACCGGCGGGCGCCGCGCGCAGATAGACCCTGCCCGCGCCATGACGGCCGGCAATATCGTGATGCAAGGTGCGACCCTCGCGCAGAGCGACGCGCGTCAGGTTACGCTTCGCCGACTCGGTCGCCTTGCGGATCGCTTCCGGCACTTCGCGTGCCTTGCCGTGTCCGAAGCCGACGCGGCCCTTCTGGTCGCCGATCACGACTAACGCTGCGAAACCGAAGCGCTTGCCGCCCTTGACGACCTTCGCCACACGATTGATGTGGACGAGCTTGTCGACGAACTCGCTGTCGCGCTCTTCACGGCCACCCCGGTGGCCACCACCGCGCTCGCGTTCACCTGCCATAGGTTTTCCAATCTGTGAGAAGCAGGCCCGATGGCCGTTCGCTTCTGTCGTTATATCCGTTCAATCCAACCTGAGAAGCCGAGCTTCCGAGAAGCCAGACCTCTTAGAAGCTCAATCCGCTTTCGCGGGCGGCATCGGCCAGCGCCTTGACGCGGCCGTGATAGAGATAGCCGCCGCGATCGAACACGACTTCCTTGACGCCGTTCTTCACGGCGCGCTCAGCCAGCAACTTGCCGACCGCCTTCGCCGCATCGACGTTGGCGCCCGTATTGCCGGTGTCGCGCATGGACTTTTCCAGCGACGACGCCGAAGCGAGGGTTTCGCCCTTCAGATCGTCGATGACCTGCGCGTAGATGTGCTTCGACGAGCGAAAGATCGACAGGCGCGGACGACCGTTCGCGGTGCGACGCAGCGAAAGCCGCACACGCTGCTTGCGCCGGGCATTCGTAATAGAGAGTTTCGACATGACCGGCTCCGTTACTTCTTCTTGCCTTCCTTGCGGAAGATAAACTCGTCGGAATAGCGCACGCCTTTGCCCTTATAGGGCTCCGGCGGACGATAGCTGCGGATTTCCGCCGCAACCTGACCGACGCGTTGCGAATCGTTGCCCGAGATATTGATCTCGGTCGGCTTCGGCACCGTGATGGTGATGCCGTCCGGGATCGCATAGACGACGTCATGGCTGTATCCGAGCGCGAGCTGCAGGTTCTTGCCCTGCAACGCGGCGCGATAGCCGACGCCGGTGATCTCGAGCTTCTTGTCGAAACCCTTGGTGACGCCTTCGAGCAGGTTCGCGATCTGCGCGCGCGCCGTGCCGTACAAGGCCTGCGCGCGGTTGGTCTCGAACCGCGGCGCGACCTTGATCGCGCCGTCGGCGAACTTCACTTCGACGTCGTCGTGGACGATGAACTGAAGCTGACCTTTCGGCCCCTTCATCTTGACAGTCTGGCCTTCGACGGACGCGGTAACGCCCGAAGTGACCACGACAGGCTTCTTGCCGACGCGAGACATGACAGATCCTTCCTCAGAACACCGTGAAGAGAACTTCGCCGCCCACATTCGCGTCACGCGCGTCGTGGTCAGCCATAATTCCCTTGGGCGTCGACAAAACCGAAATACCGAGGCCGTTCTTCACGCGCGGCAGGTTCTTCACCGAGACGTAAACGCGGCGGCCGGGCTTCGACACCCGGTCGATCTCGCGAATGACAGGCTCGCCGTCGAAATATTTCAGCTCGATTTCCAGCTCGGAGCGGCCCGACGAATGCTCGACCGCGGCATAACCGCGAATGAAGCCTTCGTTCTTGAGCACTTCGAGCACATTGGCGCGCATCTTGGAGCCCGGCGTGGACACCTTCGACTTGGCGCGCATCTGCGCGTTGCGGATGCGGGTGATGAGATCGCTGATCGGATCGTGCGTTGACATGGTCGATCCTCCCCTTACCAGCTCGACTTGATGAGGCCGGGAACCAGACCCTTCGAGCCCAGATCACGCAGCGCGATACGGCTGAGCTTGTGCTTGCGATAGACCGCGCGCGCGCGCCCGGTGATTTCGCAACGGTTGCGAATCCGGACCGCCGACGAATTGCGCGGCATCTCGGCCAGCTTGAGGGTGGCGGCGAACCGCTCCTCGACCGGCTTCGACTTGTCGGCGATGATGGCCTTGAGACGCGCGCGCTTCGGCGCAGCGTTCTTGGTCATCGCCTTCCGACGGTTGTTCTTCTCGATCGAACTCTTCTTTGCCATGCTTGGCTCCTGGGTATCCGCGTTTGAAAGGCTTATCAGCCGATCACTGCCGGAACGGGAAATTGAAGGCGGTCAACAATGCGCGGGCTTCGTCGTCGGTCCGCGCCGTGGTGCAGACCGTGACGTCCATGCCCCATGTTTCCCCCATCTTGTCGAAATCGATTTCGGGGAAAATGATGTGCTCCTTGATGCCGAGCGAGTAGTTGCCGCGGCCGTCGAAGCTCTTGGGGTTCAGGCCACGGAAATCTCGGACGCGCGGCAGCGCGACATTGATCAGGCGGTCGATGAACTCGTACATCTTGGTCTTGCGCAGCGTGACCTTGGCGCCGATCGGCTGGTTTTCACGCAGCTTGAAGGTCGCGATGGCGACGCGCGAATAGGTCACGATCGGCTTCTGACCGGCAATCAGGCCGAGATCGGCGGCAGCCAGATCGGCCTTCTTGCGATCGTTCACGGCCTCACCGATACCCATGTTCAGCACGACCTTGTCGAGCCGGGGCACCTGCATGACGTTCTCATAGCCGAACTGCTCGGTCAGCTTGCCGCGAATTTCGCTGTCGAACTGTTCGCGCAGGCGCGGAATGTAAGCGGTCTCAGACATCGATCTCTGCTCCCGATCGCTTGGCGACCCGCACCTTGGTGCCGTCAGCCTGAATCTTGAATCCCACGCGCGTCGCCTTGCCGTCCTTGCCGACGATGGCAATGTTCGACAAGTGGATCGGCGCCTCTTTCGAGATGATGCCGCCCTCTTGCGCCTGGGTCTGCTTCTGGTGACGCTTCACCAGATTGACGCCGCGCACCAACGCCTTGTTGTCGGTGGGACGCACCTCGAACACCTCGCCGGTGCGACCTTTGTCGCGGCCGTTGAGCACGATGACCTTGTCACCCTTGCGGATCTTGGCAGCCATCACAGCACCTCCGGCGCAAGCGAGATGATCTTCATGTGGTTCTTGGCGCGCAATTCGCGCGGCACCGGCCCGAAGATACGGGTGCCGACCGGCTCGGACTGATTGTTGATCAGAACGGCGGCATTGCGGTCGAAACGGATCACCGATCCGTCGGCCCGGCGAATGTCCTTGCGGACGCGAACGACGACCGCCTTCATGACGTCGCCCTTCTTCACCTTCCCGCGCGGGATGGCTTCCTTGATCGACACGACAATGATGTCGCCCACGGTTGCATAACGGCGCTTGGAACCTCCAAGAACCTTGATGCACATGACACGGCGTGCGCCTGAATTATCGGCCACGTCGAGGTTGGTCTGCATCTGAATCATTGATGCACCTCGTCCTCTGTTTGATGCGCGAATTGCGCGATGGAAATGCGCTTACGCGGATGTCTTCTGTTCGCCCCGGACGACCGTCCAGTGCTTCAACTTGGAAAGCGGCTTGCTCTCCTCGATCCAGACCATGTCGCCCGGCTTGAACTGATCGTTCTCGTCGTGCGCGTGATAGTTTTTGGACCGGCGAATCGTTTTCTTGTAGATCGGATGGGTAAAGCGCCGATCGACGCGAACCACAACTGTTTTTGCCTGCTTGTCGCTGACGACGACGCCTTGCAGAGTCCGTTTCGGCATCTTGCGCCCCTTACTTCTTCGCGTCGCGCTTTTGCGCGGCGATGGTCTTGATGCGAGCGATGTCGCGGCGGGCTTCGCGCAGCCGAGTGGTGTTCTCGAGCTGGCCGGTCGCGCGCTGGAAGCGCAGGTTGAAACGCTCCTTCTTCAGACCGACGACGGCGTCGTCCATCTGGTCCGGGCTCATCGCGCGAATATCTGATGTCTTCATCTCGGCCATGGTCTTACTCCGCGATGCGCGCGACAAAGCGCGTCTTGATCGGAAGCTTGGCGGCGGCGAGCGTCAGCGCTTCCTTGGCGGTCTGCGTGGTGACGCCGTCGATCTCGAAGATCACGCGGCCGGGCTTGACGCGGGCGACCCACAATTCGGGCGTGCCCTTGCCGGAGCCCATGCGGACTTCCGCAGGCTTCTTCGACACCGGAAGGTCCGGGAAAATCCGGATCCAGACGCGGCCGGCGCGCTTCATGTGACGGGTCAGCGCACGACGCGCCGCCTCGATCTGCCGCGCGGTGATCCGCTCCGGCGCCATTGCCTTCAGGCCGAACTGGCCGAAAGCCAAGGTCGCGCCCGACGACGCAACGCCGTGGATACGGCCCTTATGCGCCTTGCGGAACTTGGTCTTCTTTGGTTGCATCATGGCTTACGCCCTCAAACCTTCCAAACTTGAATTCGCTATCGCAGCCAGATCGCGCTTGCGATCTATTAAGCTGCGTCGCGACGCGGCCGCGAGTTGTCACCCTCGGCCATGCGCTTGTCCTGGGCCATCGGATCGTGCTCAAGGATTTCGCCCTTGAAGATCCAGACCTTGACACCGCAGGTGCCGAACGTCGTGAACGCGGTGGCAACGCCGTAGTCGATGTCGGCGCGCAGCGTGTGCAACGGCACGCGACCTTCGCGATACCATTCCATGCGCGCGATTTCCGCACCGCCCAGACGACCCGAGCAATTGATGCGGATGCCTTCCGCGCCGAGACGCATCGCCGACTGAACGGCGCGCTTCATGGCCCGGCGGAACGCCACGCGGCGTTCGAGCTGCTGCGCGATCGACTCGGCGACCAACGTCGAATCGAGCTCCGGCTTGCGGATTTCGACGATGTTGATGACGACGTCCGACGCGGTGATGTCGGCGACCTTCTTGCGAAGCTTGTCGATGTCGGCGCCCTTCTTGCCGATCACGACACCCGGACGCGCCGAGTGGATCGTGACGCGGCACTTCTTGTGCGGGCGCTCGATGATGATCTTGGCGACGGCCGCCTGCTTCAATTCCTTATGCAGAATCTCGCGGATCTTGACGTCTTCGTGCAGCAACTTGCCGTATTCGTTCTTGCCGGCGTACCAACGTGAATCCCACGTCCGGTTGATGCCGAGGCGAAGCCCGATCGGATTGATCTTCTGACCCATCGTAGTCTCCCGCGCCCTTGACTTAAGCGCTTGCTTCGGCTGCGACCTGACGAACGACGATCGTCAGCTGAGCGAATGGCTTGAAAATACGGCCCGAACGGCCACGACCGCGCGGTGCGAAACGCTTCATCACGATGCCCTTGCCGACATGCGCCTCGGAGACGATCAGATCGTCGACCTCGAGGTCATGGTTGTTCTCGGCATTGGCGATCGCCGACTCCAGGCACTTCTTGACGTCCACCGCGATCCGCTTGCGCGAGAACTGGAGGTCCGCGAGAGCCGACGACGCCTTGCGGCCGCGGATCATCTGGGCCACCAGGTTCAGCTTCTGCGGGCTCACGCGCAACATGCGGGCGATCGCCTTGGCCTCGTTATCGGGGAGGCTCCGTTCGCGCTTTGGCTTGCTCATGACTTAACCCTCAACCCTTCTTGGCTTTTTTGTCGCCCGAATGGCCGTGGAAGGTCCGGGTCGGCGAAAACTCGCCGAACTTGTGACCGACCATTTCCTCGTTCACCGCGACCGGGACATGCTTCTGGCCGTTATAAACGCCAAAAGTCAGGCCGACGAACTGCGGCAGGATGGTGGAGCGACGGCTCCAGATCTTGATGACGTCGTGACGGCCGGACGTGCGCGACGCATCTGCCTTCTTGAGCAGCGAGCCTTCGACGAACGGGCCTTTCCAGACTGAGCGAACCATGTCCGGCGATCCTTACTTCTTCTTCCGCTTGTGGCGGCTGATGAGAATGAATTTTGTGGTCGACTTGTTCTTACGTGTCTTCTTGCCCTTGGTCGGCAGACCCCACGGCGTCACCGGGTGACGACCGCCCGAGGTGCGGCCTTCACCACCGCCGTGCGGATGGTCGATCGGGTTCATCGAAACACCGCGGTTATGCGGGCGACGACCCATCCAGCGCGCACGACCGGCTTTGCCGATCGAGGTGTTCATGTGGTCCGGGTTCGAGACCGCGCCGATCGTGCCGGTGCAACGGCCGTGAACCAGACGCTGTTCGCCCGAGTTCAGACGCACGATGACGTAGTCATGATCGCGACCGACGAGCTGGGCGTAAGTGCCGGCGGAACGGGCGATCTGGCCGCCCTTCCCGATTTTCAGCTCGACGTTGTGAATGATCGTGCCGATCGGCATGTTGCCAAGCGGCATGACGTTGCCCGGCTTCACGTCGACATAGTTGCCGGCGACGACGCTGTCACCGACAGCCAGACGCTGCGGCGCCAGGATGTAGGACAAGGTGCCGTCCGCATATTTCAGCAGCGCGATGAACGCGGTGCGGTTCGGATCATATTCCAGACGCTCGACCTTGGCCACCATGTCGACCTTGGTGCGCTTGAAATCGACCGTGCGGTACGACTGCTTGTGACCACCGCCCCGGAACCGCACCACGGTGCGACCCGTGTTGTTGCGGCCGCCGGACTGGTTCTTGCCCTCAGTCAGCGCCTTGATCGGCTTGCCCTTGTAGAGCGCCGAACGATCGACCAGGACCAGCTGTCGCTGACCCGGCGTCGTAGGATTGAATGTTTTCAGTGCCATTGTTTTATCGCCTTAAAGCCGTTTCCGCCTTATAGCCCGGTCGTAACGTCGATGCGGTGGCCCTCTTCGAGAGTCACGATCGCACGCTTGACGTTCGACTGCGAACCAAGGTGTCCACGGAAGATTTTCGTCTTTCCCTTGCGAAGCAGCGTGTTCACGCTCTTCACCTTGACGTCGAACAGCTTTTCAACTGCTTCCTTGATCTGCGGCTTGGTCGCCTTGATCGCGACCTTGAACACGACCTTGTTGAACTCGGAGGCGACGGTCGCCTTTTCAGTCACAACAGGAGCGACGATCACGTCGTAATGGCGCGGGTCGATGGTCTTCATTTGAAGCGCGCCTCCAACGCATCGAGCGCCGCCCTGGTCAGAACCAGTTTTTGACGACGAAGAATGTCATAGACGTTGATGCCCTGAACCGGCAGCACGTCGATATTCGGAATGTTGCGGGCCGCCGAGGCGAAACCGATATTGACTTCGGCACCGTCGATGATCAGCGCGCTGGTGAGGCCGAGACCGTTGAAGTGGCCGACGAGGGCCTTGGTCTTGGCAGCTTCCAGTGTAGCCGATTCGATGACGATCAGGCCGCCATCTTTCGCTTTCGCGGACAAAGCATGCTTCAGCGCCAACGCACGAACCTTCTTGGGCAGGTCGAACGCATGCGAGCGCACGACCGGACCGAAGGCACGACCACCGCCGCGGAACTGCGGTACGCGAGCCGAGCCGTGACGAGCGCCGCCGGTGCCCTTCTGCTTGTACATTTTCTTGCCGGTGCGCCAGATCTCGGCGCGACCCTTGGTCTTGTGCGTTCCGGCGCGACGCTTGGCGAGCTGCCAGTTGACGCAACGCTGGATGATATCGACGCGCGGGTCGAGACCGAAGATGGCGTCCGACAGCTCAATCGAGCCGGCGTCCTTGCCCTCTAGCGTGGTGACGTTCAGTTTCATCTCACGCTCCTTCCGTCTCGGTCACGGCGGCTTCCGAAGAAACCTCCGAACTTTTCACTGCGCCATCTTGATTGCCAGCCAGCTTGAACTTGCCGGGCTGCGGCACGTCCTTCGGCAGCGGCTTCTTCACCGCGTCACGCACCGCGATCCAGCCGCCCTTGGAGCCGGGAACGGCGCCTTCGACGAGGATCAGACCACGCTCGACATCCGTCTGGACGACGCGCAGGTTCAGAGTGGTGATGCGATCGACGCCCATGTGACCGGGCATCTTCTTGTTCTTGAAGGTCTTGCCGGGATCCTGACGACCGCCGGTCGAACCGATCGAACGATGCGATACCGACACACCGTGCGTGGCGCGAAGACCGCGGAAGTTCCAGCGCTTCATGCCGCCGGCGAAGCCCTTACCGACCGAGGTGCCGGTGACATCGACGAACTGGCCGACGACGAAGTGGTCGGCCTGGATTTCAGCGCCGACCGGGATCAGCGCGTCTTCCGACACGCGGAACTCGGCGACCTTGCGCTTCGGCTCGACCTTGGCGACAGCGAACTGTCCCCGCTCGGCCTTCGGCAAATAGACGGTCTTGCGCGAGCCCGAGCCGAGCTGCAACGCGACGTAGCCATTCTGTTCGCTGGTCCGGTGCCCAAGCACCTGGCAATTACCCAGCTTCAGCACGGTCACGGGGATATGTTCGCCGGCCTCTGTAAAGACCCGCGTCATCCCGACCTTTTGTGCGATCACTCCGGAGCGCATCGGCGTGCTTCCTGTTCTTTCCGTCCGCGCGAAGCGAACTCAACCAAAATACGTCTGAGCGGACATGGCCCGGTCCGAAAACCGGAGCCCACTCTTCGAGGCCGTGCCTTAAACCCTGCCTTACAGCTTGATCTCGACATCAACACCGGCGGCCAGATCGAGCTTCATCAAAGCATCGACAGTCTGCGGGGTCGGATCGACGATATCGAGAAGGCGCTTATGCGTGCGCATCTCGAACTGCTCGCGGCTTTTCTTGTCAACGTGCGGCGAACGGTTTTCTTTGAACTTGTCGATGCGGGTCGGCAGCGGGATGGGCCCGCGAACCTGTGCACCGGTGCGCTTCGCCGTGCTGACGATCTCGCGGGTCGAAGCATCGAGGATCCGATGATCAAACGCCTTGAGCCGAATGCGGATATTCTGGCCGTTCATGCCGTTGTCTTTCTTTGTCGACTTAACTTCGCGTCAGGTCGGGAATGGCGGAGCGATCCGCCATTCCCTGCCCCGGCCTATTACTCGATGATGCTTGGGACGACGCCTGCACCGACGGTGCG
>JAQGJY010000003.1 GCA_028290325.1 Tardiphaga sp. | reverse complement strand
CGCATATTTCACACTCTCGTTGATGCAATAGACCGCCGCGCCGAGCGACGACGCCGCCTGCCGGATGCGGTTCTCGTGCACAAAACACTGCGCCAGCGACAAGCCGCGACCAACCTCGCCGAACAACGCGTCGTCGGGCACGAACACGTCGGTGAACGACACCCGCGGATGGTCCGTGGGCATGTTGAAGGTCCACATATATTCCTCGATCTTCACGCCCTTGGCCTTGGCGGGCACCAGGAAACAGGTGATGCCGCGCGCGTCGCCGTCATTGCCGGACGTGCGCGCGAATAACGCGCAATGCGTCGCGACATGCATGCCGGTGGTCCACATCTTCTCGCCGTTGATGACCCAGCCCTTGACGCCGTCGCGCGTCGTTTCGACCGCGCGCGTTTCCATATGCGTCGCGTCGGAGCCATGATCGGGCTCGGTCAATCCGAAGGTGATGCGGTATTTCCCGGTGATCGAACCTTCGATCATGTCCTTCTGGTCGTCGCGGCCATAGCGATCGAGCATCGTCACCAAGGGCAGGTTGCCGACGATCGAATGCTCGTTCTGCAAATCGTTATGAAGGCCGAGGCCCTGCGACGCGAAATGCTCGCGGATCACCGCCATCCACAGATTCGACCCGGCCTTGCCGCCATATCGCTTCGGGATCGCGAAGCGCAGATGCCCGGCTTCGTCGGCGAGGTTCTTCGCCTTGCGCAGCAACTGTTCCCATTCATGGCGCGGCAGCCCGCCATTGTCGAAATCGGTACGTGCCCATTCGCGGCGATGGTCGAAGAAACGCTCGTTGTCGTCCTGCGCCTGCAACGGCTTGATCTTGGCATCGATGAAGCTGTCGAGTTCGGCCAGATAGGCGACCAGATCGTCGGGTAATGAAAAGTCCAAGGCGCGCTCCCGTTTCTTGTTGTGTTGTTGATCTTGTTAATTGAGCGATTAAGGTGGCATCATCAAATCAAGTCAAGCGTGACGCGCGCAATATTCCGCACAACAAAAAACAACAGGGAGGCCACAATGGCTCTTGATCGATCCGCGCTGCAATTCTGCAAGGTCGAACGCAAAGGCCCGATCACGATCGTGACGCTGTCGCGGCCCGAGGTTTACAACGCGCTGCACACCGACGCGCATAACGAGCTGCACGAGGTGTTCAACGATTTCTCGTCCGACCCGGAGCAATGGGTCGCGATCGTCACCGGGGCGGGCGACAAGGCATTCTGCGCCGGCAACGATCTGAAGTGGCAGGCCCAGGGCGGCAAGCGTGGCTGGAACACCTCCGGCTTCGCGGGGCTTACCGCGCGTTTCGATTGCGACAAGCCGATCATCGCCGCCGTCAATGGCGTCGCGATGGGCGGTGGTTTCGAGATCGCGCTGGCCTGCGATCTGATCATCGCGGCGGACAATGCGACCTTCGCTTTGCCGGAGCCGAAAGTCGGTCTCGCCGCATTGGCCGGCGGTCTGCATCGCCTGCCGCGCCAGATCGGCATGAAGCGCGCGATGGGCATGATTTTGACCGCGCGTCATGTGTCGGCGAAAGAGGGCCATGAGCTTGGCTTCGTCAACGAGGTGGTGCCGCAAGGAGAGGCGCTGACGGCGGCGGTGCGCTGGGCGGAGACGATCTGCAAATGCTCGCCGATGTCGATCCGCGCCTCCAAGCAGACGATCCAAAAGGGCATGGACGTCTCGCTCGAACAGGCGATGAAGGATCAGCGCGACTATCCCGCCGTGAAGGCGATGGCGGCGTCGCAGGATTATGTCGAGGGACCGAAGGCGTTTTCGGAAAAGCGCGCGCCGAATTGGCTGGGAAAATGAGCGACGCCGAGTAAGCCGTCACCTTGAGGGGTGGGCCGGACAAGCAGGCCGTCGATCCTGGCAGGCCATCAGTGCGAGGCGTTAGCTTCCTCGCCTTCGAGATAGAAAACGACAAGGCAATCGCGCTTTCCCTCGTCAGATAGCTGGATTGCTTCGTCGCTTGAATGGTGGTCAACGCGGATTTTCAAGCTTCTCGCAATGACGAGCCGACCTTCGTCGTGCCGACGGCTTGTCCGGCCAGGACCTTAGGATGAGGCTTTGACCGTGTCGCGTCGCAACTCTTCCTGATAGCTGGCGTAATTCGGCTGATCGACGGCGAGCTTTTCCATCGTGGTTTGCCACAGATGATCGGCGACGCCCGGCGACGAGAGACTGATTTCGCCGCTGGCGATGTCAGCGGCCAGCGCCTTGTTCAGATCCGGCAATGTGCCTTGGACGCCCATCAACTGCGCCAGCCGCGCGTTTTCAGCGGCGTCGCTGTCGCCCGCCAGCGTCATTTCGCGCGTCACGAGATCGAGCGCATTGATCGCGACGCGCAGCTTGAACGCGCTATGGCCGCCCGCGATCAGCGGCGCGATGTCGTTGCGTAAGAAATCCGCCACCGCCTTGACGAGTTCTGTCGCCGTCGGTTCGTCCTGCATCGCTTTCCCCTTTCAAATTACGGCCGCTCGTCCCGCACGACAAGCAGCGGCCTTCCGCTGCTTCGCCGAGCCGGGACACGCCTCAACGCGGCGCCAACAGCCGCAACAAATCGATCTCGGTTTCCGACGAGCGGCGGCCGATCATCGCCCGCTCCATCGAATGATCCGGCCCCTGCCGAAACCGCTGCATCATGCCGCAGCACATCAGTCCCCAGCGCAACGTGCCCATCACTTCCCAAAACATCACCCGATCCGGATCGACGCGGCGTGTCGTGGCGGCCTCGTAGCCGGCGAACATATCCTCGCGCGTGCCGAAGCCGCCGACCGGCTTGTCGATGCCGCCGAAGCGCCATGAATTGACGCAGATCCAACCGAGGTCCTCCATCGGATCGCCGAGATGCGCCAGCTCCCAATCGAGCACCGCGCGAATCCCGTCGGCGCCGATGATGAGATTGCCGTGACGGAAATCACCATGCACGAGCGTCACCTCCGCCGAGGGACCGGGATCGTGATCGCCGAGCCAACGCAGCGCCAGATCGAACACCGGGCGCGGCCAGTTCATCGCGCGATAGTCGCGCGTCATCTCCGCGATCTCCTTGGCCGCCGTCATGCTGCGCAGGGCGGGCAATGCCGCCATCGGCAGATCGTGGATGCCCGCCAGCACCCGGCCGACCTGCCGCGCCAGCAACGGCCGTGCCGCCGCAAATTCCTGATCGCGAAGAATTTTGCGAGGGATGGTCTCGCCCGCGACGCGGTCCATGATGAAGCCGGTGCCGAGATCGTCGGCCTCGCGCAGCACATACAGCACGCGCGGCGACGGCACGCCGGCGTCGAACGCCAGCCGCATCAGATCGGCTTCGGCGTTCAGGCCGGCCGCGCGACCGGGCGCCGCGCCATAGCCTTGCGGCGCGCGGCGCAGGATCGCGCCGCGCTCGCCATCGGGATGCGCGATGTCGAACGACCACGTCTCCTGGCTGGCGCCGCCGGACAGCCGCTTGGCGTCGATCACGCCGGTCGCGCCGTCGCACCACGTTCGCACGCAATGCGACAGCGCCTGTTGCATCTGGTCGGGCGTCACGCGCTCATTTGCCTTTGAACTTGGCCGGGCGCTTTTCGAGGAAGGCCGTGACGCCTTCCTTGAAATCTTCCGCCGCGCCGGCGACGCGCTGCGAGCGCTGCTCCTGATCGAGCTGATCCTCGAACGAGTTGTCGGAGCTATCCCAATAGAGTTTGCGGATCAGCGACAGCGCGATGGTTGGACCATTGGCAAGATCGTGCGCGAGCTTCATCGTCTCGTCCCACAGCGCGGCGTCGTCATGGACGCGATTGATGAGGCCCCATTCCAGTGCCTTGTCCGCCGGCAGCTTTTCGCCGAGCAGCGACAATTCCACCGAACGCGCCTTGCCGATGAGGCGCGGCAAGATCCATGTCGAACCGCAATCCGGCACCAGGCCGATGCGGCGGAACGCTTGCAGGAAGTAAGACGATTTGGCGCACAGGATGAGATCGCCCATCAGCGCGAAGCTCATGCCGGCGCCGGCCGCCGGGCCGTTCACCGACGTGATGATCGGACAATGCATCAGGCGCAGCCGACGCAGGAACGGATGAAAGCCGGTCTCCAGCGAGGTGCCGGCGTTGCTGCGGCCGGGCTTCGTCTCGGTCTTGTTGCGCCCCTGAAGGTTCGCGCCCGTGCAAAACGCGCGGCCGGCGCCCGTGATGACAAGGCAGCGGACCTCGTCGCGTTTATCGTCGATCGCATCGAGCGCCTCGCCGAGACCACCGAGCATATCCATCGACACCGCGTTCATCACCTCCTGATGATCGAGCTTCAGGATGGCGACCGGGCCGTCGAAATCGAGCGTGCAGTGTTTGAATTGCATGGTTTCCTCATTTTTGTGATCCGCGCCTTGTTTCGTCGCGGCGGGTTTGCGTCGGCGCGCATATTTGATTTTTGTGAGCGGCTTGTCCATGGTCGCTAAAGCAGGCGCGACCGGAACAGGCCGCGCCAGCGGCATACCGGCATCAAAAACAAAAGCATAGGAAACGCTCATGTCGATCTTCGATCTCACCGGCCGCGTCGCGGTCATCACCGGCGGCAATGGCGGCATCGGCCTCGGCATCGCGCAGGCGCTCGCCGCCTCCGGTTGCAACGTGTCGATCTGGGGCCGCAATGCCGCCAAGAACGA
>JAQGJY010000456.1 GCA_028290325.1 Tardiphaga sp. | reverse complement strand
ATCGTCTATTCGGTGCCGCAGATGACCGACGACATGATCGCGCTGATGGACTCGCTCGGCATCGAGGCCGCGCATATCGTCGGGCATTCCACCGGCGCCGCGATGGCGCAGGATATGGCGTTACGTTTTCCGGCGCGAATCAAAAGCGCCGTCTTTTATGCCGGCTGGGAAACCGCCGACGGCTATTTCAAGCGCTGCTTCGATGTTCGCAAGCGCGTGCTGCAACAAAGCGGGCCGCTGGCTTATGTGCAAACCACGCCGCTGTTTCTCAACCCGCCGTGGTGGGTCAGCGCCAACATCGAACGGCTGGCGGCGGACGAGCCGGCGGCGGCGGCGGCGCTGGCACCCGCCGAGATCATGATGAGCCGGATCGACGCGATCTGTGCCTACAGTCCCGGCGAGGCGCTGCGGCGGATCACATGCCCGTCGCTCATCACCTGCGCCGAGGATGATCATCTGACGCCGCACTTCTACTCGCAACGGATGGCACGGCTGATGCCGAAGGCCGACACGTTTTTCTTCAAGACCGGCGGCCACGCGGTTTCGCAGGTGCTGCCGGAGCAGTTCAACGCCGTGGTGCTGTCTTATCTCGACGCGGTGACGGCGGGACAACGATGGCAGGCGCCCGCCGTCAGCTATCCGGAGATCATGTGATGGCTGATTTGGCCGTGGCTACGCCCGACGTGCTGACCGCGCGCGAGGTCGGCATGATTTTCAATGCCGATAGTGCGCACCCGGTTCGGGCGCTCGGCAATATTTCGTTCGGATTGCGTCCGCGCGAAGTGCTGGCGATCGTCGGTCCATCCGGCTGCGGCAAGACGACGTTGTTCAACATCATCGCCGGTCTGATCACGCCAAGCCTCGGCAGCGTGGCGGTCAATGGCGTGCAGGTCGCCGGCGCCAAGGGGCAGGTCGGCTACATGCTGCAAAAGGACATGCTGTTGCCGTGGCGCAGCGTGCTGGACAACGTCACGCTCGGCCTCGAAGTGCGCGGTGTCGGTCGCGAGGAATCCGAAGAGATCGCGCGCCGCCTGATCACCGCTTATGGCCTGGGTGGTTTCGAAAAGGCCAAGCCGGCGACCTTGTCCGGCGGCATGCGGCAGCGCGTGGCCTTCATGCGGACGCTGGCGTTCGATCCGGATGTCATTCTGCTCGACGAGCCGTTCTCGGCTTTGGATTTCCAGACCCGCCTTCTTCTGCAAGGCGAAGTTCAGCGCATCATTCGCGAGCGCGGCAAGAGCGTCATTCTGGTGACCCACGACATCGGCGAAGCCATCACCATGGCGGATCGCATCGTCGTCATGACCAACCGGCCGGCCACCGTGAAAAGCGTGCACACGATCGACCTGTCCGAGTCCCAGCGCGACCCCGTCACGATTCGCACCAATGCGCTTTTCAATGAGTACTTCAACCGGATCTGGGGCGAGCTCGAGATTCGCCGCGAGGTGTAACCGGCGCTATCCGCCAATGGTTGCGATGAAGTCGAGCAGCATCCTATTGAAAATCTCCGGCGTCACCGCCGTAAAGGCATGCGCGCCGTAAGCGACCTCGCGCAGTTGCGCGCCGGGAATCGCGGCCGCGAGCTGACGCGTGAGATAGGCCGGCACCAATGCGTCGTCCGTGGCGGTGGTGATCAGCGTCGGGGTGGTGATGCCGGCCAGGCGCGCGCCGGGATCGAAGGCGAGAAACATCTCGATCCGCTTGTTGATGGTCTCGGCCGGCGGAAAATGCGCCAGGATCTGCGCTTCGTCAGCGTCGAGCTTCGCCGTGTTCTCTGAAATCCACTGCGGCGGAAACAGAAACAAAGGTTGCGCCCGCACATAAGCGCGCGGCCCGGACTGGTTCAGGATCTCGCGGCGAACCTCGAAGCAGCGTCGCAGAAAAGCATCCGCGCGGCCCCAGCCATTCACCACCGTCACGCTGCGCAGCCGCTGCGGCCGGCTCATCGCCAGCTCGAGCCCGACGATGCCGCCGATCGCGTGGCCGACCACGTGGGCGGCCTCGACGCCGACATCATCCATGACACAGACCATGTCGTCCGCCATGCCCGCGATCGTCCGGACGCCATCGTCGCCAGCGCGGCTTCTCGCGGTGCCGACCTGATCATACACGATCACCGTGTGACGTTCGCTCAGTCGCGCGATTTGCGGCGACCAGAACGCGCCGCTGCCGCCCATGCCGGCGGACATCAGGATCGGCGTGCCGGCGCCATGACGCTCGTAGAAGATTTCGGCGCCAGCCGCGGCGGTCGCGTAGGGCATGTCGTTCTCCGTTGGATTTGACCAAAGGCCAGCATCGGACCAGGTAGGTCGCGAGAGGTTACCGTTAGCATCAGCGAGCCACCGCCGCCTATCCGCGGAGCTCCGCTATGCGTGATCGCGTCATCGGCCGGGTTCGAAGTTCGTGCATTCAATCCGACCGTCAAATCGGACGCCGCGATCGCACGGTGTCGGCTTGCGTGGCGATCGTGGGCGGGATGCTGGTTCCATCAGCATGCGAATCGATCAACGCGAATTTGACTTGGAATTCTTCCAAATCCATCCGACTGTCCCCGCAAGGCGATATGCGCCGCGATTCAGGGAGAGACTGCGATGGCAAGCCTCAAGATCAATGGACAAACCTTCGAGGTCGATGCCGAACCGGACACGCCCCTGCTGTGGGTGATCCGCGAGAATGTCGGTCTCACCGGCACGAAATATGGCTGCGGCATCGCGCAATGCGGCGCCTGCACGGTTCACGTCGACGGTGAGCAGGTCCGCTCTTGCAGCATGGCGTTCAGCGATGCGATCGGTAAAGACATCACCACCATCGAAGGCCTGGCCAAGGGCGATGTTCCGCATCGCGTGCAGCAGGCATGGGTGAAACATGACGTTCCGCAATGCGGCTATTGCCAAAGCGGCATGATCATGGCGGTGGCGGCCTTGTTGCAGAACATCCCGAAGCCGACCGACGCGGATATCGATCTGGCGATTACGAATATCTGCCGCTGCGGCACGTTCCAGCAGGTGCGTGAAGCCATTCACGCCGCCGCGAACGCTTGAGGGCGCCATCATGAATCACGCTCCGTCTATGAACCGTCGTTCGTTCGTCATCGGCACCGCTGCTGTCGGCAGCGGCCTGGCGCTGGGTTTTGATCTGCCGTTTGGCGGACCCAGCGTGGTGCGCGCGGCCGATGGTTCGCCCGAGGTGAATGCTTGGGTTGTCATTCGCCCCGACGATACCGTGGTGATTCGCGTCGCCCGCTCCGAGATGGGGCAGGGCACGTTGACCGGTCTCGCGCAACTGGTCGCCGAAGAACT
>JAQGJY010000454.1 GCA_028290325.1 Tardiphaga sp. | reverse complement strand
CGTGCGGAGCCGCCTCGCGATAACGCGCGAGAAAAGCCGGCATCGGTTCGCTATGCGTGAGGTTCAAGCCGCCGCGTCCGGCCAACAGGAATTTGCGGCCGACCGATGGCATGGCGTCGAACACCGTGACGCGGACGCCAGCCCGCGACAGCGTTTCCGCCGCCATCAATCCGGCCGGCCCACCTCCGATCACGGCGACGTCCGTGTCGATCCGGTCAGACATCATCGGATGCGCCGCTGCGGCCAGAGTGCGTCATGGCCTGGCACGCCTAGCATCCTACATCTTGATCCCAAGCCGCGCGGCGGCCTGAGCGACATATTTGTTGGTCTGCTGAAATGCGCCTTCCAGCGCCTGCGCCTTGCTCATGTCGCTGATCGCGGCGAAGTGAGCCGCAACGCCGTCCGGCGTCCACTCCTCGCGCGGAAGATTGATGCCTTCGCTTTCCAGGATCTTGATGACCGCGAACGAGCCCGCGCCGGCACCCATGATCGTGCGGGTTGGCGCGTTCTCGCTCAGCATATAGAGGACCGCCGGCGTGATCGCTTCCGGCCGCATCAATTCCAGCGCCTGTGGCGGCAGCAACTCTTCGGTCATGCGTGTCGCCGCCGTCGGTGAGATCATGTTGACGCGGATGTCGGTCTTGCGGCCCTCCTCCGCGAGCACGTTCATCAACCCGACCATGCCGGTTTTTGCCGCGCCGTAATTGGCCTGACCGAAATTTCCGAACAGCCCCGACGACGACGTGGTGACGACGATGCGGCCGTAATTGCGGGCGCGCATGCCGTCCCACACCGCCTTGCAGCAATAGAAGGTGCCGGTGAGATGCACGTCGAGCACCTTGGCGAAATCGGCGATCTCCATCTTCGCGAAGGATTTATCGCGCAGGATGCCGGCATTGGCGCACATCAAATCGACGCTGCCCCACTCCTTGGTGGCCTTCGCGACCATGTCGGTGACCTGCTCGAAATTGGAGACATCGGCGCCATTGGCCATCGCCGTGCCGCCGGCCTTGCGGATATCCTCGACAACGGTCTCGGCGGCCGTCATCGAACCGCCGGTGCCGTCGCGCGCGCCGCCGAAATCGTTGACGACGACTTTCGCGCCGCGGCTTGCGAGGCCAAGCGCGTGGGCGCGGCCCAATCCATTGCCGGCACCGGTGACGATGGCGACGCGGCCATCAAATCGAATGGTCATTGAGAGAGTCCTTGAGCGTTAGGCGAAGAAGATCAAGCCGAGCCAATCGGCGGCGAGCGCTGGCTTGCTCTCGCCTTCGATCTCGACGGTGACGTTGGTGCGCGACAGCAGCTCGCCCGGCTTGCGGATGGACGATTCCGCCAGAATGAAGCGGCCGCGCACGCGCGATCCCGATTTGACCGGCGACAGAAAGCGCAATTTGTCGAAGCCGTAATTGAAGCCCATGGTCGTGCCTTTGATCCCCGGCATGACTTCATAAGACATCACGCTGAGCAGCGACATCGTGAGAAATCCATGGGCCACCGTGGTGCCCATCGGTGTCGATTTCGAGCGCTCGGGATCGACATGAATGAATTGATGATCCTCGATCACGTCGGCATAGGTATCGATGCGTTTCTGATCGACCATATGCCAAGACGACACGCCGATCTCCTGGCCGACCAATGCCTGGAACGCTTCCGGCGTGAGCTGCTTCGTCTCGAAACGACCGTCCATATTTCGGCTCCTTCGATCAACCGGGGCGCTGCGTTTGCAGGTCCGGAAAATCCTCTTCGCGATATTCGTCGCCGCGCAGCGCGTCCGCGCGATCGTTGTCATGTTCGAGCCGGCGCAACTGCACGCGGCGGATTTTGCCCGAAATTGTCTTCGGCAATTCGGTGACGAATTCGATGCGGCGGATTCGCTTGAACGGCGCAAGCCGCGCATGCAGATGCCGGAAGATCGACAACGCCGTCTCTTTGCTGCGTGTGGCGTCCGCCGTCAACAACACATAGGCTTTCGGAATCGCAAGCCGGATCGGATCGGGGCTTGGCACCACCGCCGCCTCGGCAACCAGACCGTGTTCGAGCAGCACGCTCTCGAGCTCGAACGGGCTGATGCGGTAATCCGATGATTTGAACACGTCGTCGGAGCGGCCGACAAATGTCAGATAACCGTCGTCGTCGGCGAACACCACATCGCCGCTGCGATAGATGCCGCCATCGGCGCCGCTGACGCTGCCGTCATCGGCCTGATAACCCTGCATCAATCCGGCCGGGCGCTGGTCGCCCAGCAGCAGCGTCACCTCACCCTCTTTGCTCGCGTTGCCGTCGGCGTCGGTCACGCGCACCGTATAGCCGGGCAGCGGCCGCCCCATCGACCCGATCTTGACCGGCTGGCCCGGCGAGTTGCCGGCCAGCGCCGTGGTCTCGGTCTGGCCATAGCCATCGCGGATCGTCAGTCCCCATGCGGCCTTGACCTGATCGATCACTTCGGGATTGAGCGGCTCGCCCGCGCCGCAGACTTCGCGCAGGCTGACCTTGAACGTCGCGAGCCTTTCCTGAATGAACAGCCGCCACACCGTCGGCGGCGCGCAGAGCGTCGTCACGCCGCAGCGGCCGATCGTGGCGAGCAATTGCTTGGCTTCGAAACGCGGCTGGTTGACGATGAAGATCGTCGCGGCCGCATTCCACGGCGCGAAGAAGCAACTCCACGCGTGCTTGGCCCAGCCGGGCGAGGAAATGTTCAAATGGATATCGCCGGGCTGCAAGCCGATCCAGTACATCGTCGAAAGCGCGCCGACCGGATAGCTGCGCTGGCTGTGGCGCACCAGCTTCGGCTTTGCCGTCGTGCCGGAGGTGAAATACAGCAGCATCGGATCATCGGGCTTGGTCACGCCGTCCGCAACGAACGTGTCAGCATGCGCGGCGGATTCGTTGAATGACAGCCAGCCATCATGTTTGTCCTGGCCGACGACTATTTTAGCGATACCTGATGTATCCAAGCCGTCGAATTTCGCGACCTGATCGATCGATGCCACGACGAGCTTGGCCTTGCCGCGATCGAGCCGATCGCGCAATTCGTCAGGGGTCAGCAATGTCGTGGCGGGAATGACGACGACGCCGAGCTTGATCGCAGCCAGCATCGTTTCCCATAACGGCACGACATTGCCGAGCAACAGCAACAGATGGTCGCCGCGCTTGAGATTTTGCGCGCGCAGGAAATTGGCGACCTGATTGGAGCGGCGCGACAGAGTGGCAAACGAGAGCTTGGTTTCGCGATCGCCGCCGGCATCGACGATCCACAGCGCCGCGCGGTCTTTACTTTCCGCGTTGGTTGCAAGCTC
>JAQGJY010000393.1 GCA_028290325.1 Tardiphaga sp. | reverse complement strand
AGACCGGGCGGCTGATTCATCTTGTGCTCGAGAACGACGACAATCAGGCCTCGCTGCTCGATCCCACGCAGGAACCATTGGCCGGCCAATATCGCGCGCAATGGAACGACGACTATCATCATGCGTGGCATGTACTGCTGACGACCGAGGACAAGGGCTATTACAGCGATTACGCGCCCAACCCCGAGCAGCATATCGCGCGGGCGCTCGCGTCCGGCTTCGCCTATCAGGGCGAGGCGTCGGCGCATCGGCGCGGCCTCGTGCGCGGCGAGCCGAGCGGCGAGTTGTCGCCACTGGCGTTCGTCAATTTCATCCAGAATCACGATCAGATCGGCAATCGCGCGCTCGGCGATCGCATCGACGCCGTTGCGCCGGCCGAAGGCATCGCGGCGGCCTTGGCGATCACCTTGCTGGCACCGACGATCCCGATGCTGTTTCAAGGCGAGGATTTCGCGGCGACGACACCGTTTCCGTTTTTCTGCGATTTTGAGGGCGACCTCGCTGACGCCATTCGCAACGGCCGCCGCAAGGAATTCGCCGCGGCTTACGCGAAATTCGGTGACGAGGTGCCGGACCCGCTGAGCGAGGCGACCTTCAAGTCATCGACGCTGAACTGGCGCGAGCGCGACAGCGCGTCGGGCCGCAAGCGACATGCGATGGTGAAAGAGCTGCTTGCGATCCGCGCGCGCGAGATTTCACCACGACTCGAGGGCGCGGTGTTCGGCCAGGCCGCTGTCGGCGCCGACGGCATCCTGACGGCGCAATGGACGCTGAGCGGCGGCGTCCCGTTGCTGCTGGTGGCCAATCTTTCCGACAAGGCGATTCCGAGCGGCGGCCTGAACCAAGACGGCCGCGCGATCTGGGGCGGCGCGATCGGCGCGACGCTGATGCCCTGGGCCGTGCATTGGCGGGTTGGAAACGTGATTTGAGCGCGGATGTTCATCGTCCCTCTCCCCTTGTGGGAGAGGGTGACTTCGCGAAGCGAAGTCGGGTGAGGGGTTCATCGTCACGTTTGGTAAAAGCCCCCTCCCCGACCCTCCTCCGCAAGCGGGAGCGAAAGCACGCTACCACTGTTGCCAACTGTACGGTTCTGAACCAACGGATCAAACTTTAATGCCCTCAGCCATTCCCGTCGCGACATATCGCGTGCAGCTCACCGCCGATTTCGGTTTCGACAAAGCCGCCGCGATCGTTCCCTATCTGGCAGCGCTCGGCATCACGCACCTCTATGCCTCGCCATTCCTGAAAGCGCGCGCCGGCTCGACGCATGGCTACGACATCGTCGATCACGCGCAATTCAATCCCGAACTTGGCGGCGAGGAGGCGTTCGAACGGCTCAGTGCCGCGTTGAAGCAGAACCAGCTCGGCCTCATTCTCGATTTCGTGCCCAACCATGTCGGCGTGCATTTCGCCGATAATCCGTGGTGGCTCGACGTATTGGAATGGGGACCGGCCTCGCCGCACGCGGTTTCGTTTGACATAGACTGGGATACGCTGCCGTTTCGCGCGCGCGGCGGCGTGCTGCTGCCGATCATCGGCAACGGTTATGGCGCGGCGCTCGACGGCGGCGAAATCGAACTGAAATACGATGCGGCGGAAGGCAGTTTCTCGGCTTGGTATTACGAGCATCGGCTGCCGATCGCGCCGGAGCGTTACGGCGAAATCCTGCGCAACATCGTCAAGCAAGCCGATGCGGCCGACGATGACGCCGGCAGGGCCTTGCTCGCGCTGGCCGCGCAGCACAGGGGCCTGCGCCACCCGAACTATCAGGAAGCGCCCGCCTTCAAGAGAGATATCGCAGCCGTCGACGGCGGCGCCGACCTGATCGCGCGCGGCCTCGACGCCTACAAGGCCGGGCCGGGCCGTCCAGTGCAGACCAAGACGCTGCATAATCTTCTCGAGCGCCAGCACTACAAGCTCGGCCATTGGCGGCTGGCATCGAGCGAAATCAACTATCGGCGCTTCTTCGACGTCAACACCCTGGCCGGGCTGCGCGTCGAGGATGCCGGCACGTTCGACGCCATCCATCGTCTCGTGAAGCGCCTGATCGCCGAGGACAAGTTGCAGGGCCTGCGGCTCGACCACATCGACGGCCTGCGCGATCCCGCGCAATATTTCCAGCGGCTGAAGCGCCTGATCCGCGACGCGCAAGGCGGCAAAGCCAAGCCGTTTTATCTGCTGATCGAAAAAATTCTCGGCGAGCACGAAAAGCTCGTGCCGCTTGCCGGCGTGCACGGCACCACCGGCTATGAGTGGATGAACGTCATCACGCAGGTGCTGGTGGACGGCAAAGGCCTCGGCGAACTCGACGAGACCTGGCGTCAGGCCAGCAACGTCTCGCCGAACTTTCCGCCGCTTCTAAAGGACGCCAAGCGCCGCGTCCTGGAGACGCTGCTGCTGAGCGAATTCACCGTGTTGACGCGGCTGCTGTCGCGCATCGCCAGCGGACATTATTCGACGCGCGACTTTTCGGCCGACAGTCTGCGGCAGGCGTTCGAGCTCTACGTGCTGCATTTCCCGGTCTATCGCACCTATCTGACCGCCGCCGGCCCGTCGGCCGGCGACCGCGCGCTGATCGAGGAGACCATCGCCAAAGCGCGTGCCGACTGGTTCGGACCCGACGAAGGCATCTTCGATTTTCTGCGCGATGCGCTGACCCTGGATTTGCTGAAGGCCGACAACTCAGGCACGCATTCCATCCCGCGCGTCCGGCGCTTCGCGCTCAAGGTGCAACAATTCACCGGCCCGGCGATGGCGAAGTCGCTGGAGGACACCGCCTTCTATCGCTATCACCGGCTGCTCGCGCTCAACGAAGTCGGCGGCGAACCGGCGGCCACGGCGATGCCGCTCGACACGTTTCACGCGATGATGCGGACGCGGGTGAAAGAAACGCCGCATGGCCTGACATCGACGGCGACCCATGACACCAAACGCGGCGAGGATGCCCGCGCGCGCATTCTAGCATTGGCGGAAATGCCCGGCGAATGGGCCAGTCTGGTCGGCCGCTGGAAGCTGATGAACGCGGTGCATCTGGTGACCGACGGCAAGCAGCGCGCGCCATCCGCGGCGTTCGAATACATGCTGTATCAGGCGCTGGTCGGCGCATGGCCGCTCGACGGCGACGACACATTCATCGAACGCATGCAGGCCTATGCGTTGAAGGCGGCGCGCGAGGGCAAGCAGGAAACGAGCTGGCTCAATCCCAACCAGTTCTACGAAAACGGATTGAAGGCCTTCATCGACCGGATCCTCGATCCCGCGCAGTCATCCGAATTCCTCGGCTCGATGCAGGGCTTCGCCGAACGCACCGCTTTGATCGGCGCGCTCAATTCGCTGAGCCAGATCACGTTGAAGGCGACGCTGCCCGGCGTGCCGGATTTCTATCAGGGCACCGAGTTCTATGATTTCTCGCTGGTCGATCCGGACAATCGTCGGCCGGTGGATTTCGATCAGCGCGCGAAGGTGCTGGCCGCGATCGGCGACGCGCCGGACTGGCACGATCTCGCGCGGCGCTGGCGCGACGGCCACATCAAGCTGGCGTGGACCCGCGAGCTGCTGAAATTGCGCAAGGAAAATGCGGCGCTGTTCGCCGAGGGCGATTATGTGCCGCTCGCGGTGACGGGTCCGCACGCCGCGCATGTCATTGCGTTTGCGCGGCGACTCGGCGGCGAGGCGGTCATCGTCGCCGTCACCAAGGAATTCGCGCCGCTAACGCAAAACGGCCGCGCCTGGCCGACGGGGTGGGACGGCGCGATCGAGTTGTCTGGCTTCGAGGTGGACGGCGCCGTCGACGGGCACTTGCCGCTGGCGGCTTTGTTCGGCGACCGGCCGGTCGGGCTGGTGCGCGCACGCGCCGCGACACCACCGTCTTAACAAGCCGGTCTTGAAACCGAGGGGTTTTAAATGGAGAAGGCCGCCTCAATTGAGAAGGCCGCCCGGGATCGACGATGGCCGGGCGGCCTTAGCGGATATCGTGCCGACTTTGAGGGGTGTCGGTTCCCGTCCCCGCGATGGCTATTGTCAGAGTAAAATGGTTAAAAACAAGTAAACGTCCAAACACCGAACTTAGCATTTTCGCGAGTGTTGCTGCTTTGCCGCAGATTTGCGGCCACGCGGTTATTTTTTATCCAGCAGCAGCTGACCGCGTGATTTGATCGCGGCTTGCGCCACCTGGGCGAATTTCTGCAACAGCCACGGCAACGTCACTTCGACGCGCACGACATCGTCGCCGACATCGACATTGCCGCCGATCGCCTGGCCAAGCGCGCGCACGCGAAACATCATCCGGTCGCCATCCCAACGTTCTTCATCGACGCTCATCATCGGCAATTGCGCGGCGGCGCGCGCGAGGCCGGTTTTCAACCGGCGCGTTGCTTCCTCACGGCCCAGCCGATGCGGAATAGAAACGATGAGAGGTGCGGCCATGACGCGGATTTTCCCGTTGAAGACTCTGATTATGTAGGCGATCGCGTCGATTGCGAAAGACCGCGGAGCTGCCCAAAGCGACCAGCCGGGTTCTTGGATCCACCCCCCGAACCGGCTTGCCGAGCGGGCTTTAGCGGCGCTCAATCCGACCTTAAAACGCAGGAACCCGAGTGGAACCTTCCCTGCGACATTCCGTTCTCATGTGCAGGAAGGCAGCGCGATGTTCGTCGCTGTCGGGCGTTGGGAGACTGCTATGTCTATCGGTACAATCATCCTCATCATTCTTGTCATCGCGCTGCTCGGCGGCTTCAGCGGCATCGGCGGCGGTTCGTTCTATGGCACAGGTGCGTATGGCGGCGGCGGTCTCGGCCTGATCATCGTCATCCTGCTGATCCTCGTCCTGCTCGGCAAAATCTAGGTTCGAATCCCTGCTCTCGATCGCGCGTGGTGGTTTCGCTGCACTGAGTTGCGTCGCAGCGGAATGACAAGCCGGTCGAGGCAGGCGACGCTTTCTCCGCCCCGATGCCTGCCGGCATCGGGGCGGACTGCGTTGTCGGTGGGTTACTTCAACTTGCGGATCGCGGCTTTCAACGACGAGGCGGTTTCGTCGTAGCCCTCCCACGCCTTCGACTTTTTCAGCAACGCCGGCACGCTGCGGATGGTGAAAGCGTGCGGATCGAGACTCGGTTTGACCTGGGCCCAGGTCACCGGCATCGACACCGTGGCGCTGGCGCGTGCGCGCGGCGACAACACCGCGACCGCCGTGGCCATGCGATCGTTGCGCAGATAATCCAGGAAAATCTTCCCCTCGCGCAGCTTCTTCGACATGTTGACGAGATAGCGATCAGGCTCGTCGTCCACCATCTGCTGGCAGACGATCTGCGCGAAGGCTTTGGCGTCCTTCCATGAGACGCGATCCTTCGCCGACGT
>JAQGJY010000361.1 GCA_028290325.1 Tardiphaga sp. | reverse complement strand
CGGGCAGCGACCGACATTTCCCGATCATCGTGCGGCTCGCGCCGGAATTCCGCCGCAGCGCCGAGGCGATCCAGAACTTGCGGATCGGCGCGCCTGGCGCGAACGGCGCGATCGCGCAGATTCCGCTCAGCGAGGTCGCCAAGGTCACGCTCGTCTCCGGCGCCGCCTACATCTATCGCGAACAGCAGGAGCGCTATCTGCCGGTGAAATTCTCCGTGCGCGATCGCGATCTCGGCAGCGCGATCAAGGAGGCGCAGGAGAAAGTCGCGGCGCAGGTGACGCTGCCCGCCGGATCGCGCGTCGAATGGGTCGGTGAGTTCGGCAATCTGCAATCCGCGATCGCCCGACTGTCGATCGTGGTGCCGATCAGCCTCGCCTTGATCGCCGTGTTGCTGTGGTTCAATTTCGGCTCGATGGCCGATACGCTGCTGGCGATGAGCGTGATCCCGATGGCGGTGTTCGGCGGCGTGCTCGGGCTGTACTTGTTCGGCATTCCGTTCAGCGTGTCCGCCGCGATCGGCTTCATCGCGTTGTTCGGCATCGCGGTCATGGATGGCATCATCATCCTGTCGCAATACAACGCGCTGATCGATCAGGGCTTCGATCGCATCAAAGCCGTGATCCACACCGGCGAGATGCAGATGCGGCCAGTGGTGATGACCTGCGTCGTCGCCGGCATCGGCCTGCTGCCCGCCGCGTTGTCGGAAGGCATCGGCTCGCAAGTGCAAAAGCCGCTGGCGGTCGTCGTCGTTACCGGCATGATGCTGGCGCCGATCGTGATCCTCGTCACGCTGCCGGTATTGATCTCACTGTTCTCGCGGCGGAAGCCGGTTTAAGGCGACTGCCGTTATTGCGACGAAAAGCCTGTCTTCATTTTCGAACAGGCGAAGCCGAAGGCTCGTCGCAATGACGCAGTCCACCGGCCGCACAGCCTTCAAGCCGCTGGTGCCCGCGAGTTCGTCATTGCGAGCCGGTGCAATGCCGGCCAAGGGCCGACATTGCACCGAGCGAAGCAATCAAGTCTGATCCGAGGTGCCGCGAGGAATCATGGATCGCTGCGTTGCGATCCGCGCTCACGTGCGAGAACGGATCGCGGGTCGCGATGACAAAGTGAGCCGCCGGCGGCGACACGGGACGGACAGCTTCTTACTGTCCCGACGGCGTGCGAAGGCCGTGCCAGGCGTCGCGGACCTGATGGTAATGCACGTCCGGCAGATAGTCCGGCGTGTTCAGGCCGAGCGTGCGGACGTCGAGTTTGCCGACGGCGCTGAGCAGTTGATAGGACGCGATGACGCGGTCGCGCTGCGCGCCGATCAGACGCGCTTTCGCCAGAATGAGATCCTGCTGCGAGTTCAGCACTTCCAATGTGGTGCGCTGACCACCGGCGGCTTCGCGCTGCACGCCCTGCAAGGCAACGCCCGCGGCGCGCACTTCCGACTCCGCGGCGGAGACCGCGACCTTGGCGCCCTCATTCGCGGCCCAGGCGCCGGTCGCGGCGGTGCGGATCTGATTGCGGACTTGCTCAAGCACCAGACGACTTTGCGAACTGAGTTCTTTGGCCTGCCGGGTCTGCGCGGCAGCGAGGCCGCCGTCATAGATCGGCGCGGAAATGTTGCCGACGACCGAGGCCTGGTCGGTGCGACTGGTGCCGAGCGTCTGATCGGACTGGCTGGCGCGGCTGGCGCTGCCCTGCAACGTCACGGTCGGCAGCAGTGTCCCTTCGGCGACGCGGATCGTGGTCGAGGCGACATCGACGTCATAGCCGGCGGCGAGCACGGCTGGATGTTGCTTGAACCCCTGCGCGACCGAGTCCTCGCGGCTGCGCGGGGTCAGGCGATCGACCGGTTCCGCCGGGCTGAGGCGCACCGGCGGAGTGCCGATCACCTGCGCATAGGTGGCCTGGCTAACGGCAAGCGCCACTTCGGCCGCATTGAGATCGGCGCGACCGCGCGACAGGCGCGCTTCAGCCTGCGCGGTGTCGGTCGGCGTCACGTCACCCGCATTGAGACGTTTCTGCGTGATGTTGAACGTCTCTTGCAGGAAGTTGACGTTCGCCTTCTGCGCTTCGACCAGCGACTGGTTGGCCAGCACGTTGAGATAGACCGTGACGGCGTCGAGCAGCACGCCCTGTCCGGTGTTGCGCAACGCCTCGCGGCCGGACTGCACCTGCAATTCGGCGATACGCACGCTGTTGGCGGTGCGGTTGCCGTTGAACAGAATCTGGGTGACCGTGAGGCCGATCGTCCACGGCTTCAGCGTCGCCGACTGGACGGTGTTGTCGGGCAGCAGGTTTCGGACGGCCTGCAAACCGTAGCTGAGGCCCGCGACGATCTGCGGCCGATAGGCGGCGAGCGCCTGCGGCACGTTTTCATCGGTGGCGCGCTGCCGCGCGCGCTCGGCGTTCAGCAGCGGGTTGGATTGGTAGGCGCGGACCAGCGCCTCGGACACAGTCTCGGCCCGCGCGACGTCAGTGCCGATCAGCCCCGCAACGCCCACGCCAACCATGACGGTCGCGCGAAAAGCGCGCCAGCCTGAGCGTTCGAATTTTCCGGTATGCCGAATCATACTATCCCGCAGCAATCCCGGACATCTGCCCCCGCCGACGTCCCGTCTGTTAACACGTTTAGAGGGCGTTGCCGCTTTCGGCAAACCATCCGGTGAATAGACCGTCAGCGCGCCGACGACCGGTCCTGTGGAGCGGCTAGCGCGCCGATTTGCCTTATAAAACGGGACCATAAGGGCCGCGACAGCAGCCGGGAATGCGACCATAAAGCCCTGCGGGGTTTGCTCGGCGGCTGTTGCCCGCAAGGCACATTTCCTGACAACTGACGCCAATAACCGCGCGGCGTTAACTTCTGGCGTTGTGGAACTGCAGCTGGATGATGTGATGCCGACGATCCATGACACCGCCGAGACGATCGCCGATCTGATTCTTCGCGACGCCGGCAACACGTTGGTGGTCGGGCTGCCGCTCGGGCTCGGCAAGGCGAACCATATCATCAACGCGCTTTACGCCCGCGCCGTCGCCGATCCTCATATGCGGGTGACGTTGTTCTCCGCGCTGACGCTGGAAAAGCCGCGGCCGTCGAGCGACATCGAGCGACGCTTCATTGCCCCCGTCATCGACCGCCTGTTTGGCGGCTATCCCGATCTGGATTACGCCACCGCGTTGCGCGCCGGCACGCTGCCCGACAACGTCGAGGTGGTCGAGTTTTTCTTTCTCGCCGGGCGCTGGCTGCACGTGGCCCGCGCGCAGCAGAACTACATTTCCGCGAACTACACCCACGCAGCGGACTATCTGATCACGCGCGGGCTCAATGTCATCACCCAGCTTGTCGCCAAGCGCGTGGTGAATGGCACGATCCGCTACAGCCTGTCCTGCAACACCGACACGACGCTTGATCTGTTGCGCGCGCGGCGTGAGGGCCGGGCGTCGTTCCTGCTGGTCGGGCAGGTCAATGACGATCTGCCGTTCATGCCGGGCGAGGGTGACCTGCCGGCGGACGAGTTTCATGCGATCCTTGACAGCCCGGCGACGCAATTTCCGTTATTCGCGCCGCCGGCCGAACCGGTCAGTGTCGCGAAATATGCGACGGCGCTGCATGTCGCGTCGCTGATCCGCGATGGTGGCACCCTGCAGATCGGCATCGGCCAGATCGGCGACGCGCTGGCGCAGAGTCTCATCCTGCGTCATCGCGACAACGCGCGCTTTCGCGGGCTGCTCGAGGCGCTGACGGCGCGCGACATCGCGGCGGCTGAAGGCGGTCGTTTCGACCGAGGCCTCTATGGCGTCAGCGAAATGCTGGTCGAACCGTTCCTCGGCCTGATCGATGCCGGCATTGTCAAACGCGAGGTCGATGGCGTGTTGCTGCACGGCGCATTCTTTCTCGGGCCGCAATCGTTTTACAGGCGCTTGCGCGAGATGCCGCAAGCGGCACTGGCGCGCATTCAGATGATGCCGGTCTCCTTCACCAATGAGCTTTATGGCGATGAAGAGCAAAAGCGCGCGGCCCGCGTCGATGCGCGTTTCGTCAACACGACGATGATGGCGACGTTGATGGGAGCCGCGATTTCCGACGGGCTCGACGACGGGCAGGTGGTGAGCGGTGTCGGCGGTCAATATAATTTCGTCGCGCAGGCTTTCGCATTGCGTGGCGCACGCTCGATCCTGACGCTGGATTC
>JAQGJY010000341.1 GCA_028290325.1 Tardiphaga sp. | reverse complement strand
CGGCCGCCGGCGCGGCACCGGCCGCAGCCGCGCCAGGCGCGGCCGCTTCCTCGCCGAGACCCGATGGCGGCACGAGGGTGACCAGCGTCACTTCGTCCTCGCGCGACAGCGATTTCACGCCCTTCGGCAGCGTGATGTCCGACAGATGCAGCGAATCGCCGATGTCGAGCTTGCCGATGTCGGCCTCGAGATATTGCGGAATGCTATCGACCGGGCATTCGAGTTCGAGCGTGTGGGTCACGATGTTGACCGTGCCGCCGCGCTTCACGCCGGGCGAGGTTTCGCCGTTCAGGATGCGCAGGGGAACGCCGACGCGGATCGTCGCGCCTTCACCGAGACGCAGGAAATCGACGTGGATCGGGAAGTCGCGCACCGGATCGACGTGGTAGTCGCGCGGAATCACGCGGTGCTTCTTGCCCTCGAGTTCGATATCCAGAATCGTGGTCAGAAACCGGCCGGCCTGAATGCGCTGACGCAATTCGGCGTCGAGCACCGAGATGGTCACGGGAGCCTTGCTGTCACCGTAGATCACTCCGGGCACTCGCCCGGCGCGACGCTCTGCCCGGGCGGCCCCCTTGCCGCTTGCCGGACGTGCGGTCGCCTTCAATTCCTTGATGGTCGCCATCGTTGAAGTCCTTGTTTCAAAAAGTTAAAGGCCGCAATGCGGCCCATCGTGAAGGTCGCGAACCGACCTCGTTGTCACGCCGCAGCAAGCCTCCAGGGGTGCGGGGGCTGCGGACGTGCCGGGCTTTTAGCGCCAAAGCGTCGACATGACAAGGAAATGAAAGGCCGCAGTGGGCTCAGGTCTCGCTCGCTGGTCGCGATTTCTTCAGCTTGCGAGCCCGCCGCAGGTCGGCGTTGATCCGAGTCTGCCAGCCGGCGCCAAGTCCTCGATAGGATTCCAGCACATCGGCATCAAGCCGGATCGTGACGACGCCCTTGGCCCGGTCGCCCAATGGCGGGCGGCCGCGGCGGACCACCTTTTTGATCTCTCCGCCGGTCTCGATGGACGCAGTATCTTCAATAGCGAGACGGGCGTCGCGCTGCTTGTGTTTCGGCGATGGACTTGACTGGAGTTTTGGCTTCTCAGACACGGCGAGACCTTTTGAAAAGACCTTGCCGATACGCATCTTGCTGGGCTCCATCACAATTTCTCCCGATCGGTAAAGAACCAATCGCAGATCTGATGACTGGCCATCAAGATACGTCGCCAAGCGCCTTGCTTTAGGAAAGGATCAGTCACCTTTAATAAGAGGCCCAATCCATAGTTCCCACACGTGAAATTACGACGCTCGCGCAGGGATGGCACAATCGTTATGACAAGATTAGAACAAACGACCTAGCGCTCGCAATGATGAGCCAGGGAGTGTTCCGGCGGACGGACACAATGTAAACGTTCAGTTCGGAATGAGAATTTATACTATAGTTGAACGAATGCTAATGTAGTTCGATCATCATCGTGATGACAATAAGATTCAGGAGACGCGGAGGTATCATAAGACAGTTGAAGCCTTAAAGGACATGAATTTCGCCTCCAGTTCGGCGAGGCGGGCTTTCAGCATCTCATTCTCCTCTCGTGCCAGACGCGCCATCTCCTTGACCGATTCGAACTCCTCGCGTTTGACGATGTCGAGATCGCGCAAAATTTTCTCGGCCTGATTTCGCACGACGCTATCGACTTCGCGCTTAACGCCCTGCGCCGCGCCGGCGGCATCGTTCATCAGGCGGCCGATCTCGTCGAAAAACCGATTGTTGGTCTGAGTCATGTCACATGTCTCCGGTCGATTGGCATCAGGTAATATCTAACCCACAATGGCGATCCTCCGGCCATTGTTCAAGTCCACGCGCGGACGGGAACCGGCGCTTGCCAGCTTCGGCATAGCCTGCAATCGTCGCTGCAACAGCAATGCAGGGAATGACGCCATGATCGACCAGACGATCGAAATCGCCACGCCGGACGGCCACATGACCACGTTCATCAGTCATCCCGAACGCGGCGGGCCGTTTCCTGTCATCATCTTTTACATGGACGCGCCAGGCATCCGCGAAGAGTTGCGCGACATGGCGCGACGCCTCGCAACCTCGGGTTACTATGTTGTCTTGCCGAACCTGTATTACCGCGCCGACGTTCTCGAACTTGGTCCGATTCCGCCCGACGAGAACGCACCGCAGCGCAAACGGATGTTCGAATTGATGTATTCGCTGACCATCCCGCTGGTGATGCAGGACACGCAAGTGCTGCTCGATTTCATCGCCACGCAGGCCGCCGCGGGCAAGGGCAAGATCGGCACCGTGGGCTATTGCATGAGCGGACGTTACGCGCTGGGCGCCGCCTCCAACTTTCCGGACCGCGTCAACGCCGCCGCCTCGATCTACGGCACGCATCTGATGACCGACCAGCCGGACAGTCCGCATCTCACCGCGCGCGAGGCCAAGGCCGAGATCTACGTCGCCTGCGCCGAGTTCGATCATTACGTGCCGCTGGAAATCATCGAGCCGCTGCGCGCCGCTTTGAAGGCTGACGGCGTCGTGGCCGAGGTCGAACTTTATCCCGGCGCGCATCACGGCTTCGCCTTCCCAAAGCGTCCGGTCTATGATCGCGACGCCGCCGAACGGCACTGGGAGCGGCTGCTGGCGCTTTACGGACGGCGGCTCAAATCGTAAGCCCTGTCCATGTTTCTCACCATCGCCTTTCCGGTATTTGACCCGACCGCGATCGCGATCGGCCCGTTCGCGATCCGCTGGTACGCGCTGGCCTATATCGGCGGCATCGTGTTCGGCTGGCTCTATGCGCGGGCGCTGATCAAGAACGAAAAGCTGTGGGGCGGGCCGGCGCCGGTGTCGCTGTTGCAGATGGACGACTTCATCCTGTGGGTGACGATCGGCATCATTCTCGGCGGCCGCACCGGCTATGTGCTGTTCTACAACCTGCCGTTTTTTCTCAATCACCCGGCCGATATCCTGAAGCTGTGGGAAGGCGGCATGTCGTTCCATGGCGGATTTATGGGGTGCGTCGTCGCGGTGATGGCCTTCGCCTGGAAGCGCGGGACGTCGGTGCTGTCGCTCGGCGATCTCACCACTGCCGTCGGTCCGATCGGGCTGTTTCTCGGCCGCATCGCCAATTTCATCAACAGCGAATTGTGGGGCCGCCCGGCCGACGACTCGGTGCCGTGGCGGATGGTGTTTCCGAATGGCGGGCCGCTGCCCCGCCATCCCAGCCAACTCTACGAAGCCGGGCTCGAAGGCATCTTGTTGTTCATCATTCTTGCGCTGATGATTCGTGGCGGCGCGCTGAAGCGGCCGGGATTGATCCTCGGCAGCTTCATCTTGGTCTATGCATTGGCCCGCATCGTCGGCGAATTCTTCCGCGAGCCCGACCCGCAACTTGGTTTCCTGTGGGGCGGCCTGACGATGGGCATGCTGTTGTCCGTGCCGATGATCGTCGCCGGTCTCATCCTCATCGTCGTGGCCATGAAGCGCAAACCGCCGATGTCGCCCGCGACGCCTGTCGCGCGGACGCAACCATGAGCGCGCCCACCGCATTGCACGGCGTGATCCGCAAGCTGATCAGGTCGGCGGGGCCGATGCCGGTCTGGCGCTACATGCAGCTTTGCCTCACCCATCCGCAATACGGCTACTATATTTCACGCGATCCGCTCGGCCGCGAGGGGGACTTCACCACCGCCCCGGAAGTCAGCCAGATGTTTGGCGAATTGATCGGGCTGTGGGCCGCCTCGGTGTGGCGCGCGATGGGCTCACCGCAGCAGCTGCGACTGATCGAACTGGGCCCCGGTCGCGGCACGATGATGGCCGATGCGCTGCGCGCCGTGCGCGTGCTGCCGCCAATGTATCAGGCGATCAGCGTGCACCTGGTTGAGATCAATCCGGTGCTGCGCGAGAAACAGCGCCAGACCTTGACCGGCGTCCGCAACGTCAACTGGCATTACAGCCTCGACGAGGTGCCGCCGGGGCCGTCGATCGTCCTCGCCAACGAATATTTCGACGTGCTGCCGATTCACCAGATGGTGAAACGCGACACCGGTTGGCATGAACGCACGGTCGAGATCGACGACGACGGCTATCTCTCCTTCGGCCATGCGCCCGAGCCGACGCCGCGCTTCGACATATTGCTGCCGGCGCTGGCGCGCGCCGCCCCGCCGGGCGCGATCTTCGAATGGCGGCCGGACAACGCCATCATGAATTTGGCGCGGCGCACCCGTGACGATCGCGGCGCGGCGCTGATCATCGATTACGGCCATCTCCGCAGCGATGCCGGCGACACCTTGCAGGCGATCGCCAAACATTCGTTCGCCGATCCGCTGCTCAATCCTGGCCAGTCCGACCTCACCGCGCATGTCGATTTTCAAGCGCTGGCGCGCGGCGCGCAGGATGCCGGCGCGCGCGTTCATGGTCCGGTCACGCAAGGCGAATTTCTGAAAGCGCTCGGCATCGAGGCGCGCGCGCAAACGCTGACCGCGAAAGCGACGCCTGAGGTCGCCTCCGATGTCGCGGGGGCGTTGCAGCGGCTGGTCGGCACCGGACAAGGCAGCATGGGCACATTGTTCAAGGTGCTCGGCGTCGCCGATCCCGCGCTCGGCGCGCTGGTCGGGTTCGGCGAGGAGCCAACGGAGCGCGCGAGACCATGAGCTTCACCTCGCCTCTGCTGTCCGCCCTGCCCGGTCTGCGCCACATCTTCTTCACGCGCGACGGCGGCGTTTCGACCGGAATCTACCGCGGATTGAATGGCGGCCTCGGCTCGCGGGACGACCCCGCGCATGTGCAAGACAACCGCCGGCGCATGGCGGAGTCGATGGGCGTCGCGCCGTCGCATTTTCTGACGGCCTATCAGGTTCATTCGCCCGACGTCGCGATCGCCGA
>JAQGJY010000338.1 GCA_028290325.1 Tardiphaga sp. | reverse complement strand
GAGAAGGAAGCCGCGCCCGAACCCATTCGCCCGGTGCTGTCGATGGTGGTGCGGCCGATCATGACCGGCGACGACGCCGTCGTCGGCACGGTGGAGCCGCGCATCAAGACCGAATTCAGTTTTCGCGTGCTGGGGCGTCTCATCACGCGCACCGTCTATGTCGGCGACACCGTCGAAAAGGGCCAGACGTTCGCCGCGATCGATCCGGCCGCGCTGGAACTGGCGGTGCGGATCGCGACGTCGGAAGTCTCGAACGGTCAGGCCCAGCAGGCCAATGCGGCGGGCGCGGAAAGCCGGCAGCGCACCTTGCTCGGCGTCGATGCCACCAGCAAAGCCGCGTTCGAAACCATCGAGCAGACCCGCGCCAGCGCCGACGCCTCGTTGATCCGGGCCCAGGCCAATCTCGCCAAGGCGAGAGAGCAATTGAGCTACGCCCAGTTGCAGGCCGACTTTCGCGGCGTGGTGACGGCGGTCGGCGCGGAAGTCGGGCAGGTCGTCTCGCCGGGCCAGATGGTCGTGACCATCGCGCGCCCGGATATTCGCGAGGCCGTGATCGACGTCGCCGACGATGCGGCGAACAATCTCAAGATCGGCACGCCGTTCACGGTCGCGTTGCAGCTCGATCAGGCGATCAAGGCCGAAGGCAAGGTGCGTGAGATCGCGCCGCAGGCCGATGCCGCCACCCGCACCCGGCGCGTTCGCATCACGCTCGACCATCCGCCGGAGACATTCCGACTCGGCACCACGATCATCGCGGCGGATGCCGGCGGCCGCAATCAGGCGCTGCTGTTGCCGGCGTCGGCGATCCTAAACAAGGACGGCAAGACATCGATCTGGCTGATCGATCCCGACAGCAAAACGGTCAAGACCCGGCCGGTCGAAACCGCGCCGGACGAGAACGGCCGTGTTCGCGTCACGTCCGGCCTGGAAGCCGGCCAGCGCGTCGTGACGGCGGGCGTCAATAGCCTCAGCGAAGGCCAGACCATTCGTCTCGATCAGGAACCCGCATTGTGAAGACGTTCAACCTGTCCGACTGGGCCATCGAGCATCGCTCGCTGGTCTGGTATTTCATGATCGCATTCATGATCGCCGGTGGCTTTTCCTACTTCCGGCTCGGGCGGGAGGAAGACCCGGCCTTCACCATCAAGACGATGGTGATCCAGGCCAAGTGGCCCGGCGCCTCGGCGGAGGAGGTGACGCGGCAAGTCACCGACCGCATCGAGAAGAAGCTCGAGGAACTGGAGTCGCTCGACTACACCAAGAGCCTCACGGTGGCCGGTCAGACCACCATTCTGGTCAACCTGCGCGACACCACCAAGGCGCGCGACGTGGCGCCGACCTGGCTGCGCGTCCGCAATCTCATCGGCGACATCAGGGGCGACTTTCCGCAAGGCGTGGTTGGACCGGCGTTCAATGATCGCTTCGGCGACGTCTATGGCAACATCTATGCGTTCACCAGCGATGGCCTGAGCCAGCGCGAATTGCGCGATCGCGTCGAGGGCGTTCGCGCCAAGGTGCTGACGGTCAAGGATGTCGGCCGCGTCGAGATCATCGGCAAGCAGGACGAGGTGATCTATCTCGAATTTTCCACCCGGCGCGTCGCGGCCTTGGGGATCGATACGCGTTCGATCCTGACGTCGCTGCAGGCGCAAAACGCGATCACCGCATCCGGCGTGTTGCAGGCCGGCGCCGAGCGCATCGCGGTGCGGGTCAGCGGGCAGTTCACCTCCGAGGAAAGCCTCAAGGCCATCAACCTGCGTGTCAACGACCGCTTCTTTCCGCTCAGCGATGTCGCCACCATCACGCGCGGTTATGCCGATCCGCCGGTCTCGCTGTTTCGGTTCAATGGCCAGCCCGCGATGGGCCTCACGATCGGCATGAAGGCCGGCGCCAACCTGCTGGAATTCGGCGACGCGCTGAAGAAAAAGATGACGACGATCATCGGCGATCTGCCGATCGGCGTCGGGGTCCATCTGGTGTCGGATCAGCCGCTCGTCGTCGATGAAGCCGTCTCCGGCTTCACGCGCGCGTTGTTCGAGGCGGTCATCATCGTGCTGGCGATCAGCTTCATCAGCCTCGGCATGCGCGCGGGTCTCGTGGTCGCGATCTCGATTCCACTGGTGCTCGCGATCACGTTCCTGACGATGGAATATCTCGGCATCTCGCTCCAGCGGATCTCGCTTGGCGCGCTCATCATCGCCCTCGGCCTGCTGGTCGACGACGCGATGATCGCCGTCGAAATGATGGTGGCGCGGCTGGAGGTCGGCGACTCGCTCAAGAAGGCCGCGACCTACGTCTATACATCGACGGCGTTTCCGATGCTCACCGGCACGCTCGTGACCGTGACGGGCTTCATCCCGATCGGATTGAACAACTCCAACGCCGGCGAATTCACCTTCACGTTGTTCGTCGTGATCGCGGTGTCGCTGATCGTGTCCTGGATTGTCGCGGTGATCTTTACGCCGCTGCTCGGCGTCTCGATTCTGCCGGAGACGATGAAGCATACGCACGGCACGAAGGGCCGCTTCGCGCGGATGTTCTCGCATACGCTGTTGCTGGCGATGAAATTCCGCTGGACCACGATCATCATCACCGTCGCCATCTTCGGCCTGTCGGTCTACGGCATGAAATTCGTGCAGCAGCAGTTCTTCCCGTCTTCGGACCGCAACGAAATCATCGTCGACTGGAATCTGCCGCAGAATTCGGCGATCGCCGAGACCAGCGCGCAGATGGCGAAATTCGAACAGGACATGCTCAAGGACAACAAGGAGATCGATCACTTCTCCAGCTTCGTCGGCGAAGGCGCGCCGCGTTTCGTGCTGTCTTATGACGTGCAGATCGCCGACGTCTCGTTCGGCCAGACCGTCATCGTCACCAAGAGTCTCGAGGCGCGCGACCGGCTGAAACCGCAGCTCGATGCCTATCTGAAGACAACGTTTCCCGGCACCGACGCCTTCGTGAAGCTGCTCGACATCGGCCCTCCGGTCGGCCGTCCGATTCAGTACCGCCTCAGCGGACCTGACATCAACAAGGTCCGCGAGGCGGCGCAGCAGATGGCGGGCGTGATGCGCGCCAATCCGCATCTCGGCAACGTGGTGTTCGATTGGATGGAGCCGTCGCGCGTCGTCAAGGTCGATGTGTTGCAGGACAAAGCGCGGCAGCTTGGCGTGACGTCGGAGGACATCGCGACCACGCTGAACGGCGTCGTCGACGGCAATTCGGTGACGCAGGTGCGGGATTCGATCTACCTTATCAAGGTGCTCGGCCGCGCCAATGCCAGCGAGCGCGGCTCGATCGAGACCTTGCGAAACCTGCAGCTCAACGGCACCAACGGCCAGTCCGTGCCACTCGCCGCGGTGGCGACGCTGCGCTATGAACTCGAGCAGCCGACGATCTGGCGGCGCTCACGGCTGCCGACGATCACCTTGAAGGCCGGCGTCATCGATGCGCTGCAACCGGCCACCGTGGTCAATCAACTCGCCGGGCCGATCAGCGAATTCGCCGCCAAACTGCCGCCGGGCTATTCGATCGCGACCGGCGGCAGCGTCGAGGAAAGCGGCAAGGGGCAGGGGCCGATCGCGGCCGTGGTGCCGCTGATGCTGTTCATCATGGCGACGATCTTGATGATTCAGTTGCAGAGCTTCCAGCGGCTATTCCTGGTCTTCGCGGTGGCGCCGCTGGCGTTGATCGGAGTCGTCGCGGCATTGCTGCCGAGCCGCGCGCCGCTGGGCTTCGTCGCCATCCTCGGCGTGTTGGCATTGATCGGCATTCTGATCCGCAACTCGGTCATCCTGCTGGTGCAGATCGAGCATCTGCGCGAGGAGGGCGTGCCGGATTGGGAGGCCGTGGTGGAAGCGACCGAGCATCGCATGCGGCCGATCGCGTTGACGGCGGCAGCCGCCAGCCTCGCGCTGATTCCGATCGCGCGCGAGGTGTTCTGGGGGCCGATGGCTTACGCGATGATGGGCGGCATCATCGTCGGCACCGTGCTGACATTGTTGTTCCTGCCGGCGCTTTACGTCGCGTGGTTCAGGATCAGGATGCCGCCGATCCCGCAACCGCACGTCGATGATCACCGCGCGGAGGCGGCCTCATCGAAGCTCGCTTGAATCGTTTGGCCATCCGCCAGCTTGACCCGGACGATGGTTTTCGCATCGTCGGCCAAGGGCGCGGAGGCCTGGCCGGTGAGTTTCTCGCCGGATGCCGCCAGCGCAATCCGGGTCGACGCGCCGTTCGCGACGATGATGGCGAGGCCCGTGAGATCGTTTGCCGCGATCGGGGCGCTGGCCTTGGTGCTGACGAACACGTCGATCTTGTCTTTCGTCACGACCAGTTCGAGATGATGCGTTCCGGTATCGGCGAGACGGCCGCCATGCGGCCCCATGCCGTCATGCGCCAGCGCTGCCGTGCTCCAGATCGCGGCCGCGATCAGCGCCAAAGTCTGCGTTGCCTTCATCACCGTATCTATCCTTTCGTTTCAATAGGCCGGCGCGGGTGCGTGGCTTGCGGCGGGACGTAGGGTTTGTTCGCGCATTCGATCCACCGTCGATTGACCGAATTTTAGAAACAGGATCGGCGTCAGCACGGCATCGAGCAATGTCGCGGTGATGAGGCCGCCGAAGATCGTCACCGCGACCGGATGCAAGATT
>JAQGJY010000327.1 GCA_028290325.1 Tardiphaga sp. | reverse complement strand
AATTGCTGGCGGCGCTGAAGATCGTCGATCGCGGCGATCTGCCGTTGCGCGATCTGATCGGCGCCTTCGCCGGCGAGCTCGGCCAAACCCAGTTCCTGCCGTCGTCCTACATCAAATACGGCGTCGATTTCGACGGCAACGGCCATGTCGATCTGCGTCACAGCATTCCGGATGTGCTGGCCTCCACGGCCAATCTTCTGAAGACGGCGGGCTTCAAGGGCGGCCAGCCCTATGGCGAGGGCACGGCGAATTTCGAGGCGATGCGCGAATGGAATCGCGCGACGATCTATCGCAAGACGATCGCCTATTTCGCCGACCGGCTGGCGCAAGGCGGCTGATCGCGCGGTCCGGCTCGTTTAGCGAATACTTGATCATCGGCCTGTGCCGCGATGTCGCAAGGCGATGTTCATCAATTCCACACCACCCGCTTTGTATGACTCGGCGGCGAGCAGGTCTGTTAACCCGTGCCGTCGCACGATGTTCGCGTCAAGGAGACGGACGATGGCGACACTCGGCGCGACGATGGAACGGGCGGCCGGCCATGCCGCGGCCTGGCCATGCTGAGCGTCCCCACGCTGTGGATCGTGTTCATCATCAATTTCGTCTCGCTCGGGATGGTGTGGATCTATGTGCTGCGCAACTATCCGAGCTTCACGGCGGCGCGGTTCTGGGCGGCGGCAACCATCCTCGCCTCGGTCGGCGCGGGCATCTCGGGGCTGCGCGGGTCGGTCTCGCCATGGCTGCCGATCATCATCGGCAATCCAATCCTGATCTTCAGCTGCGGCCTTGCGGCGATGGGGATTCGGCGGTTCTACAATCGTCCGCCGCAATGGCGGATCCACCTGGCGATCGTGGCGGTCAGCGCGGCCGGTTTGGCGGTGTTCACGGTGTTCGATCACATGGCGGCGCGGGTGACGATCGCCTCGCTGGCGTCGGCGTTGATCCTGGTGCTGGTGTTGCCGTTGATGTTCGCGCGGATCGATGGCCGGCGGCGGCCGGGCGCGCAACTCACCGGCGCCATCGCGACGTTGATGGTCACGGTCTATGTGGCGCGGTCCGTCGGCGCGCTGTTGGGGTTGGGCGGCGCTATCTCGTTCACGACCTTCAATTCCTTTCAGGCCGTCATTCTGCTGTTGATCGTGTTTCTGTCGATGGCCTGGAATTTCGGTTTCATGTTGATGGCGATCGACCGGCTGCATAGCGAAGTCGCCGGCCTGGCGCTGCTCGATGACCTCACCGGCGTCGCCAACCGCCGGCACATGGTGCGGCGGATGACCAAGGAATGCGCGCTGGCGCAGCAGTCCGGCGAGCCATTCTCCGTGCTGGCGATCGACCTCGATGGCTTCAAGGCGATCAACGATCGCTATGGCCACGCGGCTGGCGACGAATGCCTGCGGCTGTTTACCCGCGCCGCGCAAAGCCGGTTGCGACCGGACGATCTGCTGTCGCGGACCGGCGGCGACGAGTTCTTCATCGTGCTGCCCGCGACCACGCAACGCGAGGCCGCGATGATCGCGCGCTATGTTCTGGAATCTTGCCGGGCGCAGGTCTTGCCGTTTGACGGCGCGACGCTCGCGGTCTCAATCGGCGTCGCGCAGTGGCACCCGGCGGTCGGCACCGATGTCGAACGGCTGATCGCGGTCGCGGACAAGGCGCTTTACGCCGCGAAAAGCCAGGGCAAGAACCGCTACGCGATCTTCGATCACGCGCCGCGCGGGCTCGAACCACCGATGCGTCAAAGCGCCTGACCGCATCGCCTCGAACGACCGCTTGCGAAAGCCGGCGGCGCTTCCCATGTCAGCGACATGACGACAAATGACGATCTCTTCACACGCAGCACGACACGATCGCGGCGGCCCCACGCCGCGACCGGCCCGGTGATCGATCAGGAGGGGCGGGTCGTCGAGCCCGCGCCGCTGGGGCAGAGTCCGTTCGGCGCCGCGTTTGAATTTCGACTAGGCGGTGGGGCCAACCCGTTCGGCCCGCTCACGCGCGATCAGCGCATCGCCCGGCTTGAGGCGCTGACCAATCTGCTCGACGTCGCCTTTGTCATGCCCGGCACCAATGTGCGCTACGGCATCGATGCGTTGATCGGGCTGGTGCCGGTGATCGGCGACATCGTCACGACGGCGATCGCGTTGTGGATCGTGCGCGAAGCCCGCGCGCTGGGCGCGCCGTGGCACATGACCGCCCGCATGCTGGGCAATGTCGCGATCGATGGGGTTGTCGGCGCGGTGCCGCTGGTTGGCGACGCCTTCGACGTGATGTTCAAGGCCAATATCCGCAATATGAAGATGCTGCGGAAGTGGCTCGACAAGCAGCCCCAGCTGTCATGAGCTCAGGCCGCGTTGGCGGATTTGTCTTCGGTCGCCTCGTCATCGACCGGCTCCGGCGCGCGACGGGCGAGCGGAAAGTCCTCGCTCTCGTAGAGTGTGCGAATACCGGTTTGATCAAAGCGGGCCTCATCGACCTGCAAGTAGGCCCCGTTCAGCGAATCCGCCGGCAGCTCCTCGATCGCGAACAACACGGCATCGGCCGCGGTATCGAAGCGACGATAGGCAAAACCCGCACGTTTCTTCTTGCGGATCGCGGCGGGAAACAGTTCGGCGGCGGTATTGTAGCTGAAAGCCATCGTCAGTGACCTCTATCAATGAAGGCGGATGAAATGACGGAACCAGGCCGGATAGGCCAGTCAGCGGCGACCGGCGGGCATCATTTCGGGCAACTCTAATATAGGCTGGTTTTGCGGAATTGCGACTCCGGCGCGCCCTTAGGGATAACGCCGGGGCGGCTTGACGGAATTGTCACCTGTTTCCAGCGACATGCAGCCGTCGCGAATGTCATTGCCCGGTCACATCGTGGTCGAACGGCACGATTTTGAGCGGCGTCGTATAGGGCTCGACCCGGATGGCATCGCTCGCGAGGAGGCCAACCCGACGCAAGGCCACCTGTTCAAGCGCACCGGCTTCCGCTTTGCGGACACCGTATTGCCAGACGCTGAGCGATCCCTGCCGCGCCAGCTGTTTCGCGACATCGCCGGCGTTACGCGCGTCAAGGCGGTCAAGTTCGGTCTTGCTGAGGCCGATCACGATCGCGTCCCGCGCGGTGATGACGCGAAACAGCGCGACTTTGTCGGTCGCCAGAGCAGGGTGCGATGACACGCCGTCGAGGATCAGTCCTGCCAGCCCGAGACCGAGCAGCAGCCGATTGGAAGTTTTGGACATCGTCGCTTTCTTGTTTTTGCTAGCTTTAGCGGCATGATCGATTTTCGGGCATGCATGCGTCCGAAGACGCGAATGCCCCGCGCGACAATCGATGTCGTGCGGGGCATGTGACAGTTTTATATCAGCTCCGGGGTGACGCGCGAGCCTATTCTTTCGGTTGCAGCTTCAATGCCGCCGAATTGATGCAGTAACGCAAACCGGTTGGCCCCGGACCATCCTCGAAAACGTGGCCGAGATGACCGCTGCATTTCGAGCACAACACCTCTGTGCGGACCATGCCGTGGCTCATGTCCCGTTCCTCATCGACGTGACTTTCGAGCGCCGGCTGGGTGAAACTGGGCCAGCCGCAGCCCGACTCGAACTTCGCGTCCGAGGCGAACAATGTCTGTCCGCAGCCGGCGCAGACATAGATGCCCGCGCGATGTTCGTGCTCATACTCGCCCGAAAACGGACGCTCCGTCGCCTTCTCACGCAGCACCGCGTATTGCATCGGCGTCAGCTCTTTGCGCCACTCAGCGTCGGACTTCTCGACCTTGCCGGGCGGCAACGTGGTGTCGGACATAGTGCCTCCTGTCTGGGGTCAGTTCGATGTCAGTTTCGAGCCGCTGACCAGCGTCGGCTTCTCGATATAGTTCGGCGCGAACAGCTTTTTCAGGGCCGCGATTTTCGGCAGATCGTTGACCACGATGTACGGCTGGTTCGGATGCAGGGTCAGGTAATCCTGATGATAGGCCTCAGCCGCGTAGAACGCCTTGAGCGGACTGATCTTGGTCACGATCGGCTTCGGATAGACCTTGGCGGCATTGAGCTGGGCCACGTAAGCCTCGGCGATCTTCTGCTGCTCCGCCGTGGTGGCGAAGATTTCCGACCGATACTGCGTGCCAGAATCCGGGCCCTGACGGTTCAGCTGGGTCGGATCGTGCGCAACGGAAAAATAGATCTGCAACAGCTTGCCATAGCTGATCTGCTTGGGGTCGTATTTGATCTCGACCGCTTCGGCATGGCCGGTGGTCCCGCTCGAAATCGCATCATAATTCGCGGTCGATTTGTCACCTCCGGCATAGCCGGACACGGCGTTTGCGACACCGGCGGTATGCTGGAATACGCCCTGGACACCCCAGAAACAACCACCGGCGAGCACGGCGGTCTGCATGCCGGTCGAACTTTCGACGTCCATCGCGGGGGCAGGGATGACCACGGCCTCTTCGGCCGCGAAGAGGGGCGCGGCGGCGAAGGTTACGATCGCAATCGCGGCGGCGGTCGCCGCGCCAATTGAAAAGCGGCTCAGGGGAGATCGGCTCATGACAAAACCTTTCGATCGGGATGGCAGCCACACGGAGGCCGGGCGACGGGTCTGGCTTCCGGGAAGATGTAAGCGTTTGCGCGTCCGACGCAAATGCTCCGGCTCATATCAGCTACGGGCGGCACCGCGAGCCGTTACGCCGTACACTAACTTGTGACCGAGAAGACGGCGGTCGTTTGAACTGCGAGCCACGTGCTCCCGCCGTTTCTTTAAGCTTGGGATTGGATCATTTCAGACCACGATGCTGAGCCGTTTGGCGGCGCGGGTGATGCCGGTGTAAAGCCAGCGCGCCCGGCTGTCCTGAAACGCGAAACTCTCGTCGAACAATACGACGTCGTCCCATTGCGAGCCCTGCGATTTGTGGACCGTGAGCACGTAACCATAATCGAATTCGTCGTAGGGCTTGCGCTGATCCCACGGCAGTTGATCGACTCCGCCCGAGAAACAATCGGCGCGCACCGATACTTTGGTGACCTTGCCGCCGAAATCCTCGTCAGGCGACAGCCGCATGGTGATGATTTTCGATTTCGATTGGGCCCGCGCCTTGACGCGCCACAGCCCGCCATTGAACAGCGCCTTCTTTCGATTGTTGCGAAGGCATACGAGCTTGTCATTGGCGACCGGCAACGGATCCTCGATGTTCAGCTTCTGCCGCACGCGCATGTTGTAGGCCCGGCGCGTATTGTTGCGACCGACCAGAACCTGATCCGCATCCATGACCCGCGCCGGATCGAGCTCGTGGCGGGAGACGACTTCGCTCTCGCCGTATCGGCCGATATCGAGCTCGCGACCCTCGCGCACATCCATCGACATCCGCACGATCGGATCGTGTTCGGCTTGTCGATGCACCTCCGTCAGCATGATGTCGGGCTCGGCATTGGTGAAGAAGCCGCCGCCCTGGATCGGTGGTAATTGCGCGGGATCACCGAGCACCAGCAGCGGGCAGTCGAACGACATCAGATCGCGGCCGAGATCTTCGTCCACCATCGAGCATTCATCGATCACGATCAGCTTGGCCTTCGACGCCGGCGCATCGTCCCACAACTCGAAATTCGGTTGCTCCTCGCCGGATTCACGAGCGCGATAGATCAGCGAATGAATCGTCGAGGCGCCATCGCAGCCTTTGTTTCGCATCACGAGGGCCGCCTTGCCGGTGAAGGCGGCGAATTTCACGTCACCGTCGACATTGTCGGCGATGTGCCGCGCCAATGTGGTCTTGCCCGTGCCGGCATAACCGAACAGCCGAAAAACCGGCGGCGTGCCGCGCTTGCCGGGCTTGGCCTTGAGCCAATCGGACACGGCCTTGAGCGCGGCATCCTGATGCGGAGTAAAGGTGGGCATGACGGCTCGAATGATCGGGAAAGCGGCGCGACTCGGCCGCTCCGGAAAGCTAACCATTCGCGCCGGGAGCGCAAGTTGCGCGGGGCGGTTGGGTATGACAGACAGCCGTGTGTCGGGCAGGAATGGCGGCGATGAAGCGCGTGGGGCTGTGGCTGATCTGGATCGTGGGCGCGCTGTCGATCGGCTATCTCGCGCTTTACGCCTATGCGATGCTCACCGGCAACGGGCTCGAGCCGCGCGATCCGATCAAGATTTTCCGCAAGGACGATGCGCCGAGTTACTCGTGATGCCGCGCGCCCTGATCGCGAATCGCGCCGAGATGTTCGTTGATCCTGAAGACGATCAGGATGAATTCCGCGGCAATGCGCGTGAACACGATGCCGACGACGATGCCGGCCAGACTCGATAGCACCACGATGAAGCCGCCGAACGGGCTGATCGCCATCGCCGTCAGCCCCGAGAAAATTCCGGACAGACCGAACAGAACCGTCAGCACGATCGCAAGCCAGTAGAACGTCTTGATGATCGTCGGCGTGATGAAACGATCCCACTGAAACAGGTCGCGAAATTCAAACATCGGGGTTCTCATCAATGGTGCTGAGCGGGGCGTCCGGGCGCGCAACGACGCCATGCAAGCCGGCGGGTTGAGATTGCCGCAAATAACGGCCACAATCAGGCCCCCGACCAAGTAATTGTATCATGACATCAAAAACCAGCATCCTGACGTTCGAAGACTTTCCACAAGGTCATTTCGGCAGCTTCGGCCCGCGCCATGTGACGCGCGAGGAGATCATCGCCTTCGCGCGCGAGTATGATCCGCAGCCGATGCATCTTGATGACGCCGCCGCCAATGCCTCGATGCTGAAGGGCCTGTCGGGATCGGGCTGGCACCTGTGCTCGATCATCATGCGGATGATGTTCGACGGATTTATCGGTCGCACCGAATCGCTTGGCTCGCCGGGCGTCGACGAGGTGCGTTGGCTGGCGCCATTGCGGCCTGGCGATGATCTGACGCTGGATGTCGATGTCGCTCAGGCGCGCCTATCGAAAAGCCGGCCGGAGACGGGAATCGTGACGTTCAAATGCAGCGTCCGCAATGCCGCCGGTCAGATGCTGGCGGACATGGTGTCACCGATCATCGTGAAACGTCGCGTGACACAGGCTGTGAACTAACGATGTATTATTTCGATGAACTCAAGGTTGGCGATCGCCGCGAATTCGGGTCGTTCACCTTCACCGCCGAGGCCATCAAGGCCTACGCCATCCAGTTTGATCCGCAGCCCTTCCATCTCGACGAGGAGGCCGGCCGCAATTCGCTGTTCGGCGGCCTGGCGGCATCCGGCTGGCATATCGGATCGGTCTGCATGAAGTTGCTGGTCGCCGATCGCCAGCGGCAAGCCGAGGCTGCAGCCGAACGCGGCATCGACTTCGCGGTGTGGGGGCCTTCGCCGGGATTTCGCGAGTTGAAGTGGATCCAACCGGTTTTGGCCGGCGATACCATTACTTACAGCAATGAGATCGAGGCGCTGCGGGCCTCGGCGTCGCGGCCGCAATGGGGCATCGTGCAAGCCCGCAACACCGGCATCAACCAGCGCGGCGACATTGTCTATCGTTTCCAGGCCACGGCGTTCGCGCCCCGCCGGGACATTTAATTTCTTCTTAACCAATCCCGGGCAAGCATTTTTCGGCATGGCGGAACCATGGCCGTCTTAAGGCATTCTCAATACTCGAAGAGCCTTACTGAATTCGTTGCAATTTGATCAATCGACCGGGGACTTAAGATGGCTGACCGCGCCGGACTGAAATTTGTGGGTTTCATTTTCGCGAGCGTGACGCTTGCCGTTATGCTGACCACCGGCATGGTGGTGAAGGGTTATGCTGACGGTGCGTATTCCCTCGACAATGCGGCGATCGAACATACCGGATCGATCCGCTAGGATTTTCCGACGTTCTATCGACTCCACGCCCACGTAAAGACAGCGACGATCGCCGCAAGCAGCGTAACGAATCGCAGCGCGATAACGCCGAGCCTCGGCGCGGCCGATGTCCGTGCGGTGTTTAGCGCCTCGTCGGTCTTGATGGTGTCGGTCAGGCCGTGATTCATTCTCTGGTCCTTTAAAAAAACCGCCGCGCTTCCGTGAGGAACGCGGCGGTTGAATTGTATTGAGATTCTGAATTAGTCCTGCCGGATGCCGTCGGTGGCCCGCTTCCACTGCGCGACGTTGTCGGCGATCAGGCGGGTCGATTTCATCGCGGCCTGGCTAAGCTGGGCGTAGCCTGCGATCTCGCGCTGGACGCGCTGACCTTCGTTGTGCAGCAGGTCGCGCAAGCCTTCGAGCTCAGTCACGAGATTTTCGATTTCGCTCAGCGACGTGCCGGCGACGCGCTGGATCAGCGAGTTGACGCTGTTCACGGTCGCCTCGGTGGAAGCCTCGAGCGGCACATCCGGTACCATGCCGGGCGCGGGACGGCGCAGATAGGCGACGTCGTTACGGACGAAATCGCGAATTCCGGCCTCGACTTCGGACACGGCGGCGAGGTTGCTGTCGTCTTCCGGCGTTTCGGTCTTCGGAGATGTTGTGGTTGTCATCGGCTTATTCCTTGTGTCGCGTTGCGCTAGCGCGGAAGTCCCGCACGACGAATTCAGACTGCGATAAATGCTGTTGAATTCGGCGAGAACGGGGCGGTTGTGCGGCGCGTCGCATCTTTCGCGCGCGCAGTCCGTGCGAGTCAGTGTCGCTCGGAGAGATTAACGTCTCGTTCACCGTGCTAGAGGTGCGATGTCACCGTCAACAGAAAGCGCGGCCAAACGGAACGTACTCGAAATGAAATGATTGTCAGGCGCGAAATCTCGCAAATACATTTCTGGAGGATACGCTCGATGAAGAAACTTGTTCTCGCGCTGGTCGCTGCTGCTGGCCTCTACGCTGTCGCGCCGGCACCCGCTTCCGCGCAGATGATGAATGGCATGGAGCGCAGCAACGCCATGGATGCCAACGCCCAAATGATGCGTCGCGAGCGCATGATGCGTGGTGACGGCCGCATGGAGCGCCGCATGATGATGCGTCGCGAAATGGCGCGCCGTGATCGTATGCGGATGGACCGTCGCATGGATCGCCGCCGCATGATGCGCTGATCGCATCCCGGATTTACCTAACGAACGGCCCCGCGCGAGCGGGGCCGTTTCGCGTTGGGCCTTACTTTTTGCTGTTCGGAGCCTGACCAGATGGCGTCTTGCCGGCTGCGAACGGCGAGGGCGCGGCGCCACCCTTCTTCAGGTTCTTGTCGGCTTTCGGCTTTTTCTTCTCTTTGTTGCTCTTCATCTGACCCTTGGCCATAACCGTCTCTCCCGCGCGGATGAATTTCGGCGCAATCCGAAGCTAGCAGTTTCGCGCGACATTGTCCGATCCGGTGTCGCCTGATTATGCTTGCTTCACAGGATGATGATGTCGATCACGATGAGCCATGACACGGTCGCGCGCAGCGCCTGGATCGCGGAATTGCGCGCGACGTTGACGCTCGGCTGGCCGTTGGTGTTGACGAACCTGGCGCAGATCGCGCTGACCACGACCGATGTCATCGTGCTCGGGCGACTGGGCGCCCATGAACTCGCGGCGGCCACGCTCGGGGTCAATTTGTATCTGGCCTTTCTGATTTTCGCGATCGGACTCGTCACCGCGACATCGCCAATGATGGCCCAGGCGATCGGTCGCAAGCTGCATGTCGTGCGCGATGTCCGCCGGACGTTCCGGCAGGGGCTGTGGTCGGCCGTCATCATCTCGGTGCCGACATGGATCGTGCTCTGGCACACGGAAGCGATCATGTTGCTGTTCGCGCAGGAGCCGGCGCTTGCCGTCGACGCGCAGCGTTTCATGCGGGCGCTGATGTGGGGCTTTCTGCCGGCGCTGGGCTATATCGCGCTACGTTCGTTCGTGGCAGCGGTGGAGCGGCCGATCTGGGCCGTCGTCGTGACCATGACGGCGATCGCGTTCAACATCCTCGCCAACTACGTGCTCGTGTTCGGTCATTTCGGCGCGCCGCGGATGGGCCTGGTCGGCTCCGGCGTCGCGACGGCGTTGTCGAACACCTTCACCTTCGTGGGCCTCGCCCTTGTCGTGATCTTCAATCGGAGATTCCGGCGTTATTATCTGTACGGGCGCTGGTGGCGGCCAGACTGGCCGCGCCTTGTCATGTTGTGGAAACTCGGTGTGCCGATCGGCGCGACGCTGGCTTTCGAGATCACGGTGTTCAACGCTGCCGTGTTCATCATGGGCCTGTTTGGCGCGGCGTCGATTGCAGCTCATTCGATCGCGATCCAGATCGCATCGGTGTCGTTCATGGTGCCGCTGGGTTTGGGGCAGGCGGCGACGGTCCGGGTCGGCCGCGCCTATGGTGCGGCGGATCGCGACGGCATCGCGCGCGCGGGCTGGACGGCGTTCGGCCTCGCGATGATCTTCATGACAATGATGAGCGCGTTGATGCTGATCGTACCGCGTAGCTTGGTCGGCGTGTTCATCCCGCTGGACAATTCGGCCAATGACGTTGTCGTCGACCTCGCGGTGTCGTTTCTGTTCTGCGCGGCGGTGTTTCAGATCGTCGATGGCGCGCAGGTGGTGTGCGCCGGGATGCTGCGCGGCTTGCAGGATACGATGATGCCGATGGTGTTTGCCGGTCTGGGCTATTGGGGTTTCGGCATGCCGATCAGTCTGCTGCTGGCGTTTGCGGCGGGTCTGCAAGGTTTTGGGGTCTGGATCGG